>JABHQB010000118.1 GCA_018695965.1 Flavobacteriales bacterium
CAATTGAGATAAATGGGAAGTCAAAAATTAAACCATTAGAAAATTATGGAGTAAAACTTTTATCTATCGGATTTTTCGCTCAATCTCAGCAGGCAGTTGTTTGGAGAGGTCCTATGGCTTCAAAAGCACTAAATCAGCTTATCTGGGACGCTAATTGGGGAGAGTTAGATTATTTATTAATAGATCTACCTCCTGGAACTGGAGATATTCATTTATCTTTAGTTCAGTCGATTCCTGTAACGGGAGCTGTTGTAGTGAGTACACCACAAGCTATAGCTCTAGCTGACGCTAAGAAAGGCGTAAATATGTTTCAGTTAGAAACTATCAATGTTCCGGTTTTAGGTATTGTAGAAAACATGGCATATTTCACTCCGGAAGAATTGCCAAATAATAAATACTATATTTTCGGAAAAGAGGGAGCGAAAGAATTAGCTGAGCAAATGAATATTGATTTGCTAGCAGAGATTCCTTTAGTGCAATCAGTAAGGGAGGCGTCAGATATTGGAAGGCCAGCAGTATTGCAAGGTTCTACGGATGTTGCAATATCACTATCTAATCTAGCAAAAAAAGTAATAGAAAAAATAGAAACAAGAAATTTAGAACTAGAAAAAACTAAAGTAGTTGAAACTTCACATAGTAAAGGATGTTCTACAAACTAAATTATAATGGGAATAATTACAGACAAAAACATAATTGAAAAAATTGAAGAAGCTCTAACTACAATCAGACCATATCTAGAATCAGATGGAGGTGATATAAATTTAGTAGAAGTAACTGATGATATGGTTGTTAAAGTAAAACTAATTGGAGCTTGTAGTAGTTGTAATGTAAGCATGATGACTTTAAAAAATGGTGTAGAAGTTGCAATTAAAAATGCTGTACCAGAAGTAAAAGAGGTTATTGATGTAACTTCTTTGTAGAAATTGGGTGCGATGTAAATATACATACCCAAAACCCTCCCCCAATTTTCTAAATAAATTAGTAGAATTTAGTAAACGATATACTTATTCTTCCATTCTTATTTCAGGAGATAATCACGATAAATACTCCAAATTTAATACTATTGCAGCTCTTGGATCAAAAGAAATTATCAGTTCCTCATTCAATTCATTTAAAAAACTTCTTAGTTTTCATAATCATCATAAAGATTGGATGTTCGGTTTTTTATCTTACGATATAAAAAATGAAATAGAAGATTTAAGATCTGAAAATATTGATCAATTTAATTTTCCAAACCTAGAGTTTTTTATCCCGGAAACGATTCTATTTATTTCAGATGAGGATATAAAAGTTGAATCGTTCCTTTCAGAGAATGAAGTATCAGGGTTATTAGAAGAAATTAATAATTTTAAGATAATTCAAAAAGAAGATCTGGACATTGAGTTAAATTTTAGAGAGACAAAAAAAGAGTTTCTCAAAAAAATAGAGAGAATAAAGAAACATATACAACTAGGAGACATTTATGAAATGAATTATTGTCAAGAACTATTCTCCAAAGGAAATGACATAAATCCATCTTCAGTTTTTTGGGAATTGCATCTGAAAAGTAACGCTCCTTTTTCTGTTTTTTCAAAGATGAGAAATAAGTATTTATTATGTTCTAGTCCAGAACGATTTCTACAAAAATCAGAGAATAAAATTATTTCTCAGCCAATAAAAGGTACCCGAAAAAGAGGAAAAACTCAACAGGAAGACCAAGAATTAATTTTTGATTTGAAACAAAGCGAAAAAGATCGTTCAGAAAATATAATGATTGCTGATTTGGTGAGAAATGACTTGTCGAGAACGGCAGAAAAATCATCTGTCAAAGCAGAAGAACTCTGTAAAATTTATACTTTTGACAGGGTTCATCAAATGATCTCAACTATTAGTTCTAATTTAGATGAAAAATATAATTTTGTAGATGTATTAGAATCTACTTTTCCAATGGGATCTATGACTGGAGCTCCAAAAATAAAATCAATGGAATTAATAGAAAAATATGAAACCACAAAAAGATCTTTGTTCTCATCTGCATACGGTTATATTACACCAAATACTGACTTTGATTTTAATGTAGTTATTCGATCTATTTTATATGATGAAATAAATAATTATATTTCCGTTATGGTTGGGGGTGCAATTACAATAAATTCTGATCCTAAATCAGAATATGAAGAGTGTTTGATAAAGGCAGAAGCTATGATTGATGTTTTGAAAAATGAAAAATAGATTTTTAGAAAATATTAAAAAGAATAATTTATTTTCTAAGGAAGATAAACTAATAGTTGCTATTAGCGGAGGAGCCGATAGTGTAGCACTTGCTATATTATTAAACGAATGTAATTTTCCTATTATTTTTGCTCATTGTAATTTTAATTTAAGAGAAGATGAATCAGATGCAGATGAGGATTTTGTAAGAAAACTTGCAAAAGAATTGGAGATAGAATGTTTTGTTGAATCATTTGAAACAGAAAAATTTGCAAAGGAGAATAAATTCTCAATACAAATGGCGGCTCGAGAGCTTAGGTATTCTTGGCTAGAAAAAATCAGAATAAAAACAGACTCTAAATATATAGCTGTAGCGCATCATAAAGATGATGATATAGAAACATATTTTATTAATCTGATTAGAGGTAGTGGGATTAGAGGTTTCTTAGGTATGAAAGAAAAGAAAAATAAGATTATCCGCCCTCTACTAAATTTTGAAAGAAATGAGATAGAATCTTATTTAATGTTAAAAAATCAGGAATTCAGAACCGATAGTAGTAATACCGATACTAAATACTTAAGAAACAATATTAGAAAACATATTATACCGATTATAAAAGATGTAAATCCATCATTTTCTAATACTTTTTCAAATGAGTTGGAGTATATGAATGATGTTTTTAAGGTGTTTCAGAATGTGATAAACACTGAAATGAAAAATATTATTTTATCTAGTAGTGCTGATATGATTCTTGATAAAAACAATCTTCTTAAATCAGATAACAAAAAGATATTATTAAGAGAACTTGTTTTTCCTTTTGGATTTTCTCAAATAGAGCAGATATTAAATAGTTGTAATGATATTTCTGGGAAAATATTCTATTCCAAATCACATAAATTACTTGTTGATAGAGATAAAATAATTATTTCAGAAATAAAAAATACAGAAGAAATTTGCTTAGAAATTTCAGAGAATTCTCCGGAAATTAATTTCCCAATAAATCTTAGACTTGCTATCTCAGAAGATTTAAATTATCATAAATATGAGGGGAAAGTTACTTTTGATTTTGATAGAATAAAATTTCCAATTCAGATAAGAAAGTGGCAAGAAGGAGATTATTTTCATCCAATAGGAATGAAGGGGAAGAAAAAACTGTCTGATTTTTTTATTGATGAGAAATTATCTAGATTTGAAAAAGAAAAGTGTTTTATTATGTGTAGTGATGAAAAGATAATGTGGATTATTGGCCACAGAATGGATGATAGATTTAAGATTACTAACAAAACGAAAAAGGCGTATATTGCGGAACTTTTCTAATAGAAAAAATGGAAGAAATAAAATTTTTAGAAAAACAATATTTAGGGTTAAATAAAATGTCTTTTATCAGAAGAATTGCTTTAGCTATTTTTTGCTTTGTTGCTTATTATTGGAGTGAAAACTATGATAAATCTGGAGAATTATTTTTCTCTTTGGGTATTGCTATTTTAGTTATTTCAGCACTACTTGTTTTTGTGTTGCATTTCGAAACAAAAATAATAAATGGTTCTATTATTTTAGATGGACTATGGACTTCCAGAAAGGTAAAAATTGATATTAATAGTATTAAATCTTGCCAGAAAGTTAGTTATAGTAGATTCTTTTTAAATAGGTCGGTTTATAATTTACACTACAAGAAGAGTATTCGTTTTTTCACAAGAGGAAATGACGCTGTGGAACTAACTGATCAAGATGGACTGATATATCTGATTGGAAGTCAGAAAGCAGAAGAATTAGAACGTTCTATAAACAATATTATCAATTCATAATAGTTGAATAAAAAATTACAAATATGAAAAAACTACTATCATTATTATTTATATCTACTACAATAGTTCTTTCAGCACAGATTTATGATCCAGTAAGTTGGGAGTTTTCTCAGAAACAAATCTCAGAAACAGAAGTAGAACTTCAGTTTAAAGCAGAAATAGAAGAACATTGGCATATGTATTCTCAGTTTGTTGAGGATGAGATGATAGCTACAAAATTTACTTTCTTTTATAATGGAGATACTATCGTTTCAAAGCCAAAAGAAGGAAAATCTATTGAAGAATACGAACCTTTATGGGAGATGACATTGAGATATTTTGAACATGAAGCTATTTTCAAACAAAGGATAACTGTAAATAGCGGGAAAAATATTCAATTAGGAGGTTATGTTGATTTTATGGTTTGTGATGCAACACAATGTTTACCTCCTGATTATGAAGAATTTTCATTTACAATAATAGGAGTTGAGGAATCTGTAGAAGGAAAAGACGCACTTACTTTTACTCAAAAAAAAACAGAAAATGAAATAATAGATGAAGCGACGGAAAAAAATAGTCCTAAAGAAAATAAGGGATTATGGACTTTGTTTTTCATTGCTTTTTTTAGTGGTTTTGCTGCTCTTTTAACTCCATGTGTATTCCCTATGATTCCTATGACGGTTTCATTCTTCACAAAACAGTTTAAAACAAAAGCTAAAGGAATTACAAACGCCATTATTTATGGAATTTCAATTATTGTAATTTATGTTGCTTTAGGAGTAGGAGTATCGGCTGTTTTCGGAGCTGATTCTATGAACTTATTAGCAACAAATATTTATTTCAATATAGCGTTTTTTGTTTTACTTATTGTATTTGGAGCTTCTTTCCTTGGAGCATTCGAAATAACTCTTCCTAGTTCTTGGGTAAATAAATCGGACAAGGCTTCAGATAAAGGTGGATTGATTGGAATATTTTTTATGGCATTTACGTTAGCTCTTGTTTCCTTTTCTTGCACAGGGCCAATTGTAGGAACATTATTGGTTGAAGCGGCTTCAGGTGGTTTTATGGGGCCAATTATAGGAATGTTAGGATTTTCATTAGCAATTGCCCTTCCATTTGCATTATTTGCAGCTTTCCCTGGGTGGTTAAATTCATTACCACAATCCGGAGGATGGTTAAATTCAGTAAAAGTAACGTTAGGGTTTTTAGAAATAGCCCTAGCATTTAAATTCTTATCAAATGCAGATTTAGTTATGGATACGCACCTCTTAGAAAGAGAAATGTTTATTGCCATTTGGATTGTTATTTTTGCTTTACTTACTATGTATTTACTGGGATTTTTAAAGTTTGCTCACGATTCAGAGTTAAAATATATTTCTGTAAGCAGATTATCTGCTGCTATTTTGACCGGAACATTAACAATATATATGATTCCAGGTATGTGGGGAGCTCCTCTAAAATTGATAGCTGCTTTTCCTCCTCCTTTAGAATATAGTGAATCACCTTATGGAGTAGGAAATAGATTAGGAGGTAATGCAGTTGAACATGTAGAAGGGCAACATTTAGGACCTCAAGGGATAATGGCTTTTAATGATTATGATTTGGGATTATCTTACGCTAAAGAAGTGAATAAACCAATTGTAATTGATTTTACTGGAAAGGCCTGTGTAAATTGTAGAGAGATGGAACAAGCTGTTTGGTCGGATCCGGTTATTAAAAATATCCTTAAAAATGATGTTGTTTTAATCTCTCTTTATGTGGATTTGAGAACTAAACTTCCAAAAGAGGATCAATACGAAACTACTCTTGCTGGGAAAACTAAGAAAGTAAGAACTATTGGAGATCAATGGATGGTACTTCAAGCCAATACTTATGGTACAAATTCTCAACCTTATTATGTTTTCTTAAATCATAAGGAAGAAACCTTGGTAGAAAATGCCAATTACCAAGATTATGGAACGGTAGAACTTTTTAAAGATTGGTTAAATCGAGGGATAAAAGAATTTTCAGAATAATTCATCTCATTTTAGTATATTAGCTATTCTATAAAAAAAGAATATGCTAGTAAAGACTTATGGATCTGCAGTTAGTGGAATTCATGCCACAACAATTACTATTGAGGTAGATGTTACTGCGGGGATTAAATTTTTTTTAGTAGGACTTCCTGATAATGCGGTAAAAGAATCTGAACAAAGAATCCGTGCAGCACTTCAGAATAACGGATACAGAATTCCTGGGAAAAAGATAATAATCAATATGGCTCCTGCCGATATCAAAAAGGAAGGTTCTTCATATGACTTGCCTTTAGCAATAGGTATTTTAGCTGCTTCTGGTCAGATGAAATCAGAAATAATATCTGATTATGTCATAATGGGGGAGCTATCTTTAGACGGAAGTCTTCATCATATAAAAGGAGCTTTGCCAATAGCAATAAAAGCTAGAGAAGAAGGATTTAAAGGAATCATCTTACCAAAAGAAAATGCTAGAGAAGCTGCTATTGTAAATGATTTAGAAGTTTTGGGAGTGGAAAATATTAAGGAGCTAATAGATTTTTTTAATGGAGATTCAGAAATAGAAAAAACTGAGATTGATACCCTAGCAGAATTTTATTCAGCACTTAATAATAATATTCCTGATTTTTCGGATGTAAAAGGACAAGAAAATATAAAAAGAGCATTAGAGATTGCGGCAGCTGGAGGTCATAATGTGATAATGATTGGTCCTCCTGGATCGGGTAAAACTATGTTAGCAAAAAGGATGTCTGGAATTTTACCTCCACTTACTTTACAGGAGGCTTTAGAAACTACAAAAATTCATTCTGTTGCTGGTAGGTTGTCAGCAAATAACACACTGATGACATCCAGACCATTTCGTTCTCCACATCATACTATTTCGGACGTTGCTTTAGTAGGAGGTGGAGTAAATCCTCAGCCAGGAGAAATTTCCTTATCTCATAATGGAGTTTTATTTCTAGATGAATTACCTGAGTTTAAAAGAACAGTATTAGAAGTGATGAGGCAACCCTTAGAAGATAGAGTAGTTACAATTTCTAGAGCAAAATCAACTGTAGATTATCCTGCAAGTTTTATGTTGGTTTCTTCTATGAATCCTTGTCCTTGTGGTTATTATAATCACCCAGAGAAGGATTGTTTATGTCCTCCAGGAATGGTACAGAAATATCTGAATAAAATTTCTGGACCATTATTAGATAGAATTGATTTGCATGTTGAGGTTACTCCAGTTAGTTTTTCAGAGCTTTCATCTAAAGAGAAAGGAGAAAGTAGTAAAGATATTAGAGAGAAAGTTATTTTATCTAGAGAAATTCAAGAAAAACGATTTTCTGCATCAGATAAGACTTATTCTAATTCTCACATGAACAGTAAACATATTCAGAAGTTTTGTATACTTGATAGTGAGAGTAGCGATATGTTAAAAACAGCTATGGAAAAATTAGATTTATCCGCTCGTGCATACGACAGAATATTAAAAGTATCTAGAACAATAGCAGATTTAGCTGCTTCTGAAAATATACAAAGTCAACACATAGCAGAAGCTATCCAGTACCGTTCGTTAGATCGAGAAGGTTGGGCAGGATAAAATCCTTATATTCGCGTCTTATAAAAATAAAATAATTACAAAAAAATCAGAAGCTTTCTTAGAAGCATATTTAAACAACCCATCACCAACAGGATTTGAAAGTGGAGGTCAGAAAATGTGGTTGGACTATATAAAACCTTACATTGATACGCACTTTGTAGATACTTACGGAACTGTTGTTGGAGTTATAAACCCTAAAGCAAAATACAAAGTTGTTATAGAAGCACATGCTGATGAGATATCTTGGTTTGTTCATTATATTACTAAAGATGGATTTATCTACTTAAGAAGAAATGGTGGTTCCGATCATCAGATAGCTCCATCCAAGAGAGTAAATATCCATACTAAAAAAGGAATGGTGAAAGCAGTTTTTGGTTGGCCAGCTATTCATACCAGAACAGCAGGAACGGAGAAACCTCCAAAATTGGATAATATTTTTCTGGATTGTGGAGCAAAAGACAAAGAGGAAGTAGAAAAGTTAGGAATTCATGTAGGTTGTGTGGTTACTTATGAAGATGAGTTTATGATTTTAAACGATAAATATTATGTTGGTAGAGCATTGGATAATCGTATTGGTGGGTTTATGATTGCTGAGGTAGCTCGTTTGTTAAAAGAAAATAAAGTAACATTACCTTTTGGATTATATATTACTAACTCGGTGCAAGAGGAAGTAGGTTTGAGAGGAGCTCAGATGATTGTAGAAAACATAAAACCAGATGTGGCAATTGTAACGGATGTTTGTCATGATACAGGAACTCCTATGCTGGATAAAATAAAACAAGGAGACACTAAATGTGGAGACGGACCTGTTTTAACTTACGGACCTGCAGTGCAGAACAACTTATTAGATCTTATTATTACAGCTGCAGAAAAGAATAAGATTCCTTTCCAAAGAGCGGCAGCATCCAGATCTACAGGTACTGATACAGATGCTTTCGCTTATGCAACAGGAGGAGTAGCGTCTTCTTTAATTTCTTTAGCACTTAGGTATATGCATACTACAGTAGAAACTGTAAGTAAAGATGATGTAGAAAATGTAATTCGTTTAATTTACGAATCTTTACAAAAGATTAAGAACAATCATGATTTTAGGTATTTGAAATAAAATTCAAGGAACTCTTATAGGTTCCTTTTTAATCACAAGTTTTTATTATATTTGACAACAACCAAAAAATAATTATTATGGAAGATTTTCCAATTCAGAATGTGTTTTATTTTATAGGATTATTGATCTTATTAAGAGGTACATTTTATATGGTAAAACAAAAACATGCGGTAATAATTGAAAGATTGGGAAAATTCAATAAAGTTTCAAAAGCTGGTTTGCATTTGAAAATCCCTTTTATTGATGTTATTGCTGGTAATGTAAACTTGAGAGTAAGAGAGCTTCCAGTTGAGGTAGAAACTAAAACAAAGGATGATGTATTTGTAAGAATAGTAGTTTCAGTTCAATTTTTTGTAATTGCCGCTGTAGAGGGAGTAAAAGATTCTTTTTACGAGTTAAATAATCCTGAACAACAAATACAATCCTATGTTTTTGATTCAATAAGATCAGAGGTTCCTTTAATGGAATTAGATGATGTATTTGCAGAAAAAGAAAAAATAGCTTTAGCAGTACAAAATGAGCTTTCAGGCACAATGAGACAATTTGGATTTGATTTTATTAAAGCGTTAGTAACTGATATTGATCCTGACGCAAAAGTAAAACACTCTATGAATGAAATAAATGCTGCAAAAAGAATGAAAGAAGCAGCAAAAGAGGAAGCGGAAGCAGCTAAAATTAGAGTAGTAGCGGCGGCTGAGGCTGATGCAGAAAGTAAACGATTGGCTGGAGAAGGTATAGCGCAGCAAAGAATTGCAATTGCAAATGGATTAAAAGAATCGGTAGAGGAAGTTAAACTTGCTATGGAAGATCATGTAACTAGCCAAGATGTTATGAATATGTTATTTATGACGCAGCATTATGAAACGGTATCTAAACTTGGGGAACATAATACAAGTACTATCTTCATGCCATATTCTCCTGATAATGTAGGAGATTTACAGATGCAAATTCAGAGTAGCTTAATTGCTGTTGAAGAGATGAAAAACAAAAAAGAAAAGTAAATTAGACTTCATTATATCTGAAGCAATCAGTTGTATGATCGTTTACAATTCCCATAGCTTGCATATGTGCATAAACAATCGTTGTTCCTACAAATTTAAATCCTCTTTTCTTTAGATCAGAACTTATTTTATCAGAAAGAGGTGTGTTTGAAGGCATTTCACTTAATGATTTAAAATTATTTTGAATAGGCTTCCCATCTACAAATTCCCAAATATATTTACTAAAGGTTCCAAATTCTTTTCGTACTTCTATAAAAGCACTAGCGTTAGTTTTAGCTGCTTTTATCTTTAATCTGTTTCTGATAATTCCTTCATCTAATTTAAGTTCTTCAATCTTCTTTTCAGAATAATTTGCAATTTTTCGGTAATCAAAGTTGCTAAATGCTTTTCGGAAATTCTCTCTTTTTCTTAATATAGTAATCCAACTTAATCCCGCCTGAAAAGTTTCTAACAGTAAAAATTCAAATATTTTTGCATCATCATATATAGGAACTCCCCATTCCCTGTCATGATATTCTATGTATAAATCATCATCTTTTGGCCAATTACATCTATTTTTCTTAGTTGTATCCATTTTTTTCTAATCGATATCTTAAATTATTTCTAATGTTAATCCAGAACAGATTATAATCAGCAATATGATAATTATCCATTTGGTAGAAATTAGCAAAAGGAATTTTTATCGGTTTTATCCAAACTACTCCATTATGATTGTATGCTGCTATCGAATTTGGATAATGTATTTTATGATTTTGAAAAAGAATTCCTAGATGATTTTTATTTTCAGAGATTACAGTATCCGTTTTCCAACTAATAGGGTTTACACAAGAAATACTATCGGAAGAATCCCAATCACCTGGTAAGTATCCCTCTGCTAATGTACGCCACGAAAGGAAACAATTTACTTCATTTGGAGAGTTACAAGGAGGTAATTCTTCATGAAATTGTATAATTGGCATGCCTGGCAGGTAACTAATAATCAATTGATTTTTCATACTTTCGTTTTTCAGAATTACTTCTTTTAACAATCTTTCTGCATGATTTGTCCCTTGACTATGTCCTGAAATTATAAATTTATTCCCCTTATTGTTGTTTTTCCAGTAATACATAAATGCATTTTCTACATCTGAAAAGGCAAGGTCAAAAGCTTGTAATCCGTTTTTCAAATCGTAGTATGACTGAATGTGCATTTGTCTATAGTGTGGAGCATAAATATTTGCAATTCCTAAGAAAACACTCCCCTGATTTTTAATAGCAGCATTTCCAATTTGTCTATTTAGCTTTTTATCATTGATATCGGCATTCCATCTATTTCCTTTAGTATAAAGTGTAGGATGTACGAAAAACACATCTATTCTAGAATTAGAGTTATATAAGGAATCTGTATAATTTTTTGGAAGACTTGCATAGTGATCTGCCTTTTCAGGATGTTCCACCCAACATTTCATTTCGGAATAGTTAGGAGTATCTCCAGATAAATTTATATCAAAATCATGTTTTGGAGTATCTTCCTTTTCAGGAATAATATTATACGTTTTACAGGAGTTTATATTTATTAGTAAGATGAAATAAAATAAATATCTGATTATGTATTTTACACCATTTCTTTTCGCTATCTGCCGTGACATTTCTTGTATTTCTTCCCGCTACCACATGGACAAGGTGCATTTCTTTCTATTTTCTGTTCCGTTCTGATTGGTTGTGCTTTTTGTTTTTGTGGAGTTTGATTTGGGTTTTGTGGGTTTGCATCCGGTAAATCAGACTCTCTACTTGTTTGTAAATTTTCTTTGTGAATTGCAGTTTTTTCTTCTTTTATTTTCTGATCTCCTCCATCAATTCCAGCTTTAAGTAAGAAAGAAACAATATCTTTATTTATTTTACTCATTACAACTTTAAATAAATCAATAGCTTCAAATTTATAAATAAGTAGAGGATCTTTTTGTTCGTAAACGGCATTTTGAACTGATTGTTTTAAATCATCCATCTCTCTTAAATGCTCTTTCCAGAAATCATCAATGATAGCAAGTGTAACTCCTTTTTCTATTTCTGTTGCAATATTTGCTCCCTCAGAATTAACAGATTGTTCTAAATCAGCAGTAACTTGTAATGTTTTCTTTCCATCGGTAAATGGAATAACAATATTTTTATAAGTAGCAGATTGACTTTTAAATATATCATTAATTTGAGGAAGCACTGTAGAAGCAATATTTGATGATTTAGTTTTATAATTTTTTATACAATTATTATATGTGGTATCTAAAATTTCATTCTCATCTTTTGAATTAAACTCCTCTTCATTAACAGGAGAATTGATAGTAAGAACTCTCATTACATCTTGCTTGTATGTATCGAAATCTTTAACTTCATGATTCTGATTTACTATATTAAAACAAGTGTCATATATCATATTCGTAACATCTAAAGATAATCTTTCTCCAAATAGAGCATGTTTTCTTTTTGTATAGATGATTTCTCTCTGTTTGTTCATTACATCATCATATTCAAGTAATCTTTTTCTTGTCCCAAAATTGTTTTCCTCAACCTTCTTCTGAGCTCGTTCAATAGACTTGTTCACCATAGAGTGAGAAATAACCTCGCCTTCTTCAAGTCCCATTCTGTCCATTAATTTAGCAATTCTTTCTGACCCAAACAATCTCATTAACTTATCTTCTAATGAAACGAAGAATTGTGATGAACCAGGATCCCCCTGTCTTCCAGATCTACCTCTTAATTGTCTGTCTACTCTCCTGGAATCATGTCGTTCAGTACCAATAATTGCAAGTCCGCCAGATTTTTTTACTTCATCTGAAAGTTTAATGTCAGTACCTCTACCCGCCATATTTGTAGCAATAGTAACAACAGATGCGTTACCTGCTTCCGCTACAATATCCGCCTCTCTCTGATGTAATTTTGCATTTAATATATTATGTTTTATTCCCCTTGTTTTTAGAATCCTACCTAGTAATTCAGAAATCTCTACAGATGTAGTACCAACTAGAATAGGCCTTCCTTCTTCTGTAAGTTCTACAATTTTCTCAATTACTGCATTATATTTCTCTCTATTTGTTTTAAAAACTAAATCATCTCTATCATCTCGGATAATTGGTCTGTTTGTTGGAATAGCGACAACATCTAATTCGTAAATCTCCCAAAATTCTCCAGCTTCCGTTTCAGCAGTACCTGTCATACCAGCAAGTTTATTATACATACGGAAGTAATTTTGGAGTGTAATAGTAGCGAAAGTTTGAGTAGAAGCCTCAATTTTTACATTTTCCTTTGCTTCAATTGCCTGATGAAGTCCATCCGAATATCTACGGCCATCCATTATACGACCCGTTTGCTCATCAACTATTTTTACTTTATTATCTATTACAACATATTCAACATCATTCTCAAATAACGTGTACGCTTTTAATAGTTGGTTTACAGTGTGTATTCTCTCACTTTTTATGGAGAAATCTCTCATTAAAACCTCTCTTTTAGAAGATTTTTCTTTTTCTGATAAATCAGAATTATCTAAAATAGAAATTTCACCACCTACATCTGGCATTATGAAGAAATCTTTATCTTCAGAATTTCCAGTCATTATATCAATTCCTTTATCAGTAAGTTCTATAGAGTTATTTTTCTCATCAATTACAAAGAACAAATCTTCATCAACCTTATGCATGTTTTTGCTTTTTTCCTGCATATAGAAGTTTTCCGTTTTTTGGAGTTGAGCTCTGATGCCATCTTCACTTAAGAATTTAATAAGAGCTTTATTTTTTGGTAATCCTCTGAAAACTCTTAATAAATTAAACCCACCATCTTCCGTGTTTCCTTCCTTCAGAAATTTTTTAGAGTCGGATAATATGGTAGTTACATATTTCTTCTGTGCTGAAACTAATTGTTCAATTTTATGTTTTAATTCATTAAATTCATGCACATCCCCTCTAGGGGTAGGCCCAGATATAATTAATGGAGTTCTAGCATCATCAATTAAAACAGAATCTACCTCATCAACAATAGAAAAATGATGTTTTCTTTGAACAAGATCATCCGGTTTTTTTGCCATATTATCTCTTAGATAATCAAAACCAAATTCGTTATTTGTACCGTAAGTTATATCTGCTAAATATGCCTTTCTTCTGCTGTCGGAGTTAGGAACATGATTGTCAATACAGTCAATAGATAGTCCATGAAACTGAAAAATTGGCCCCATCCATTCTGCATCTCTTTTTGCAAGATAATTATTAACAGTTATTAGATGAACACCAAGTCCAGCAAGAGCATTTAGAAAAACTGGTAGAGTTGCAGCAAGTGTTTTTCCTTCTCCAGTTTGCATTTCAGCAATCTTACCTTGATGCATGACAATTCCTCCAATAAGCTGAACATCATAATGTATCATTTCCCACTTTGTGTCATTTCCAGCTGCTTTCCAACTATTTTTATAAATAGCGTTATCTCCTTCAATACTAACAAAATCTTTAGTAGCAGCTAAATCTTTATCAAATTCGGTAGATGTAACAGTAATGGCTTCATTTTCTGTGAATCTTCTGGCAGTTTCTTTTACAATAGCAAAAGAGGTTGGTAAAATTTTCCATAAAATTTCTTCAGTGAGTTTAATTATTTCTTCTTCATTCTTATCTATTTCCTCATAAAGATTTTCTTTTTCTGCAGGCGAAATGTCTGATTCAGCTTCTTTTTTTAAGTTTTCTACCTTCTCTTTTTTTGATGAGGTGAATTCGGAAATTTGTTTTTTTAGAAAAAGAGTTTTATCTCTTAGATCATTATTTGAGATATCTTTTAGTTCAGAGAATTCTTTATTAATCTGATCTACAATAGGCATGACACCCTTCACATCTTTATCGTATTTATTCCCGAAAAGTTTGCCTAATATATTCAGTAGAGCCATTTAGTTTTATTAAAAAGTAAGTCGTTATTCTATCTTAATACTCGTCTTCATTAAAGAAGAAATCTTCTTTTGTAGGGTAATCTGGCCATATTTCTTCAATCTTTTCCCATATTTGTCCTTCTTCTTCTTCTACTAACTCTTGTAAGTTTTCAGCAACTTCCATAGGAGCTCCTGATCGTATAGCGAAATCAATAAGCTCCTCTTTAGTAGCAGGCCACGGAGCATCTTCTAATTTTGATGCAAGTTCTAAAGTCCAATACATAATATTCTAGTTTTATGCAAAAGTAAAATTTTTGATGAATTGGCAATGAAAATTAACAGCTATTTCCAGTATGTTTCTGATATGTTATTTTCTTGTAGGATTTTCCTAGACAACACAAAAAGATAATCTGACAAACGATTTAGAAACTGTATTGCAATTTCTTGATTTTCTCCTTTTGAAGATAGAAGAGTAACTCCTCTTTCAGCTCTTCTGCAAACTGTTCTAGTAATATGACATAATGATGACACAGGATGTCCTGAAGGAAGTATAAATGCAGAAAGAGGAAGCAAATCTTTTTCTAACTTATCAATTTCATTTTCAATTTTTTCTACATCAGACATTAAAACCTGTGGTAATTCTAAATTCTTCTTTGTCCCATCAAAAGAAACAATACTTCCTAAGTTGAGTAGTTGAATCTGAACATAGATTAAGAATTTTTTATGATTTTTATCTATATTTTGATCGTGAAGGTGACCAATAAAGGAGTTTAATTCGTCAATATTGCCATATGCTTCTATTTTATGATTAAATTTATCAACCATTGTACCTCCTAATAATTGAGTTTTTCCTTTATCTCCTTTTTTCGTGTAAATTTTCATCTGGCTAAGATACGTTTTTCTATTTAGCACAATTTACACAATACTTGCTTTGTGGTCGGAATAATATTCTTCCTATTGGAATTGAGGTTTTACATTTCACGCAAAGTCCAAAATATTCTTCATTAATTTGACTTTCAACATATTTAAGATCATCAAGTTTTTTTTCTGACTCTCTTAAAGCTGATTCTACTACACTTTTATTATTAATTGCATCCATTCTAGAAATTCTTCCTATTGCGTTTTCTGGAGAAATTGGCTTACTAAGTTCAGAATATTCCTTAATCTTTTCTTTAGTATCTAGAATTTCCTGGTTTAATTTTTGCGAGATCTTGATTTTATCTTTTTCATTCATATGAAAAGATTAGAGCTCTTCTCTTAAGTCTACTAGAAATGTTCGAATTTCTTTTAGTTTTTTAATTATAGAGATATTATCAATTGTATCTTTTTTATTTTCTTTAAGTTTCTTTTTAGCCCCATCTAAAGTAAATCCTCTTTCTTTTACCAGATGAAAAATAACATCTAAATTTCCCAAGTCCGTTTTAGTAAACATTCTATTTCCTTTTTTGTTCTTTTTAGGTTTTAGAATGTCAAATTCATTCTCCCAAAATCTTATTAAAGAAATATTTACACCGTACATTTGAGCAACCTCTCCGATAGGGTAAAAAAGTTTTTCAATATTTGTTTTTAGTTTTGGCATTAGTCAAAAGATTGATTTTCTTTTGATGAAAGTTTAATCATTTTATCGTATTCTTCAATAGATAAATCATTATTGTAACAATATGGAGCGGGATTAACTTTTTTACCATTCTTTAGGACTTCATAATGTAAATGTGGAGCTACTGATCTTCCTGTATTACCAACAAATCCAATTACCTGTCCTCTTGTTACTTTTTCTCCTTTTTTTACATTATATTCTGATAAATGAGCATATAAAGTTTTGTATTCATAACCGTGATTAATAATGATATGTTTACCATATCCAAATCTTGTATATTTCACTTTTTCTACAGTTCCGTTTCCAGTTGCGTAAATAGGAGTCCCTGTAGAAGCAGTAAAATCTAATCCATAGTGGAATTTCTTTATTTTCAATGTTGGGTGCATTCTATACCCCCAGCCACTTACCATTCTTTTCAGATCTTTATTAGACAATGGCTGAATTGATGGCAAAGAAGCCAACTTTTTTTTATTGTTTTTTGCAAGCTCAATGACTTCATCAAAGGATTTTGACTGTATATAAAGCTGTTTTGATATAACATCTATTTGTTTGCTAGTTTCAATAATTAAATCAGCATTACTCATATTTTCAAGATGTTTGTATCGGTTTACACCTCCAAAACCTGCCTTCCTAATTGATGAAGGAATAGGGTCTGCTTCTAAAATTACTCTGTAGATATTGTCATCTCTATTTTGCATATCTTGTAGGACAAGATCAATTTCATTAAGGTTTTGTTTCAAAATATCGTATTGAGAAATTAAATCAGATTTTTCTTTGATTAATCTTTTCTCATTAGGGCTATTCAGAAATTGAATCAAGACAATAGTTATTATGACGCCACTAAAAACAGAAACTCCTAGATAGATAAGTATGTTTTTCACTCTATCTAAAGGAGTTTTTTCAATTCTCTGATAATTGAGTGTTTTAGTATCGTAATAATATTTTACTTTTGCCATAATAATTAAAAGTTGTGCAAAGTTATTAAAATATAGTAAATTACACTTTTTTACTATTTTGATTTCTAAACAACATTATGTGAAAAGGATTATTAAAAATGAAATCTACTGAAATAAGAGAAAGTTTTATTAAGTTTTTTAAGAATAAAAAACATCAGATTGTATCATCCGCTCCAATGGTAATAAAAGATGATCCAACCCTTATGTTTACTAATGCAGGTATGAACCAGTTTAAGGATTTATTCTTAGGAAATTCTGAAATTAAAGACTCAAAAGTTGCGAATTCCCAAAAATGTTTAAGAGTTTCAGGTAAACACAATGATTTGGAAGCAGTAGGACATGACACTTATCATCATACCATGTTTGAGATGTTAGGAAATTGGTCGTTTGGAGACTATTTTAAAGAGCAATCAATTGATTGGGCTTGGGAATTTTTGATAGAAGTTTGTAAGTTAGATAAAGATAGATTGTATGTGACTGTTTTTGAGGGAGATGATGGAGATAAGTTAGAGAAAGATATGGAATCCTTCAATTGTTGGGAGAAATATCTTGAGGAAGACAGAATCTTGAATGGAGATAAAAGAGATAATTTTTGGGAAATGGGAGAGATTGGTCCATGCGGCCCGTGTTCCGAAATTCATTATGACAATAGGAATGATAAGGAAAGGGAACAAATAAATGGATCATTATTAGTAAATAAAGACCATCCTCAAGTTATTGAGATTTGGAATCTGGTATTTATGCAATATAATAGAAAATCGGATTCTTCACTTGAGTTATTACCAAATAAGCATGTAGATACTGGTATGGGTTTTGAACGTTTGTGTATGATTATGCAGAATGTAAAATCAAATTATGATACTGATGTATTTACTCCAATTATTTCAGATATAGAGAAATTAAGTAATTTGAAATATGGAGATGATGAACATATAGATATTGCAATGAGAGTTATTGCTGATCATATCAGAGCTATTTCATTCTCTATTGCTGACGGGCAATTGCCTTCAAATGTAAAAGCGGGATATGTTATCAGAAGAATTCTTAGGAGAGCGGTTAGATACGCTTACACTTTCTTAGATTTGAAACAGGCATTTATGTATAATCTTGTTGATGTTTTGTGCAATCAGATGGGGCAATCATTCCCAGAGTTAAGTGCACAACAAAAGCTGATAGAAAGAGTAATTAAGGAGGAAGAAAACTCTTTTTTAAGAACTCTTTCAGAAGGATTGAAAAGGTTAGATGCTATCATGAAGAACACTAAAAAAGTCGTTTCAGGAGAACTTGTATTCGAACTATACGATACTTATGGTTTCCCACTAGATTTAACTTCCCTTATATTGTCAGAAAACAACTTAGAACTGCATATTGATGTGTTTAATCAAGAGATGGAAAAGCAGAAGAATAGATCTAGAAAAGCAACAAAAATAGTTGCAGGAGAATGGGAAATGCTTTTTGAAGATGATGTCGAAGAATTTGTAGGCTATAACAGATTAGAATGTGAAGTAAAGATAGCTAAATACAGAAAAGTAACTATACAGGATAAAGATTTATATCATCTAGTATTTAACTTGACTCCTTTTTACCCTGAAGGAGGAGGTCAAATAGGGGATATTGGTCAGATCTCAAATTCTTCAGAAAACATACAAATTATAGATACAAAAAAGGAGAATAATCTGATTATTCATATTTCAGAAGAGTTACCCAAAAATATAAGTAATGATTTTACTGCAAGAGTAGACTCTGAGCATAGAAATTCTTCTTCTAGAAATCATTCTGCAACACATTTATTACACCATGTATTAAGAGAGGAGTTAGGTAATCATGTAGAACAAAAAGGATCTCTAGTATCTCCAGATCACTTAAGGTTTGATTTCACACATTTTTCTAAACTATCAGAGGATGAAATAAGAAATATTGAAAGGAAAGTAAATGGAATGATTTCAAAAAACATATCTTTGGAAGAGTATAACAATATACCTATCTCTGAGGCTAAGAAGATGGGAGCAATGATGTTATTTGGAGAGAAGTATGCTGATGCGGTGAGAGTAATTAAATTTGAGGACTCTTTAGAGCTTTGTGGAGGAACTCATGTAAGTTCAACTGAAGAGATTGATGCTTTTAAGATAGTATCAGAAGGGTCTATATCGGCAGGAATTCGTAGAATAGAGGCAATTACAGGAGATAAACATAAAAAACATACTAAAGAGATGGAAAACACATTAAATACGATAAAGTCTTTAATCAAGAATATAGACCCCATACAAGGGATAAAAGATTTAATACAGGAGAATAAATCTCTTTCTAAGAAGCTAGAGAAATATAAATCTAAAGAGTTAGTTATCTTGCAGAAGGATATTCTACTAAAAAGAGAAGAAATAAGTGGGATAGGGGTTATTACTGAGAAAGTAGACTTGGATTCTGAAGGAATGAAGTC
>JABHQB010000119.1 GCA_018695965.1 Flavobacteriales bacterium
ATACTTTAGTTATGAGATTACTACTCCTTGGAAACTTATTGGAAGTTTCTCTACTATTTTACAAAACAAATTTATGATTAATGCGGAGATTGAGCAAACAGATTACTCGTTTACTAGAATGTATTCTGATTATTATTCTTTTTCTGAAGAGAATAACCAAATAAACGATACTTATACAGAAGCAACAAATATAAGAGTTGGTGGAGAAGTAAATCTGAATCCATTTAAATTAAGAGCGGGGTATGCTTTATATGGATCCCCATATAAAGACAATCCAGAATACGAAACTGAAAACTATAGTGCTGGTGTAGGAATAGATTTTGGAGGAACTTTCTTTGATATGAGTTATACTCTTTCAAAAACTTCAGGAGATTACGCAATGTATAACCCAAATACTGAACCTCACGCATCAGTCAACTCTGAAAAACATTACCTCCTATTTACATTAGGATTCAGATACTAACAAAAAAGGAACTTCTAAAGAAGTTCCTTTTTTTATATCAATTATAATCTTTTTTTATTCTTGTTCTGATAAGATATTATAATCTACTAATATTCTACCGCAATGTTCGCAAACAATTATCTTTTTGTGTAATTTAATATCTAATTGTCTTTGTGGCGGAATTTTATTAAAACAACCTCCACAAGCATCTCTATCAACAGACACTAATGCAAGTCCATTTCTTACACTACCTCTAATTCTTTCGTATGAAGATAAAAGTCTATCATCAATTTTCTTTTGAGAACTTTTTGATTTCTTTATCAACGCTTTCTCTTCTTTTTCTGTTTCTGCTGTAATTTCAGCAAGTTCAGACTTTTTCCCTTCTAGGTCTTCTTTATTTTCATTTAAATCTTCAGTAGTTGATGCTATTACCTCATCTTTCATCAATACTTTTGCCTTTATCTCATTTGTTCTCTTATCAGAAAGTTGTATTTCTAATTCTTGAAACTCTAATTCTTTTGTAAGTGAAGTAAACTCTCTGTTATTTTTTATGTTCTCTAATTGTTTTTTATACCTTACAATTAACTCTTCTGAATTTTTGATAGCTACCTTTTTAGCTTTTTGATCTGCTTTTAAAATAGACTTTTCTTCTTCAAATTTTTCTAATCTTGTTTCTAATTTTGCTATTTCATCTTCTAAATCCTGAATTTCCACAGGAAGTTCACCTCTTACAACTCTTAATTGATCAATTTCTGAATCTACACATTGTAAATCATAAAGTGCTTTTAGTTTTTCTTCAACTGATATACTAATTGTCTTTTTCGCCATTTTATAGGTAATTTATCGGGTTTGTATTAATTTTTGATAACAGGACGGCAAATTTACTAAAATTATTGATAAGCAAGTCATAAATTAACTCCTTTGTAAATTGTTCGCTTTCGTAGTGTCCTATATCTGCAATTATGATGTCATTTTCAGCAGTAAAGAACTCATGATATTTAAAATCTGATGTTATAAAAATGTCTGCTCCCACTCCTTTCGCATTGTTTAATAGAAAACTACCACTACCTCCACAGACTGCTACTTTTTTAATTTTATTTTTTACCAAAGCTGTATGACGGACACAATCTGTTTTCATTGTGTTTTTTACGAATTCTAGGAAGTCAGATGAATCTATTTCATTTTCTAATTCTCCAATAATACCCGCACCAACATCTTGAAACACATTATCTAGAATATAAATTTGATAAGCAACTTCCTCATAAGGATGAACCTCTTTCATTTCTAAAATCAGTTTTTTTTTCAATATTTTTTGGAAATATTACTTCTATTTTTATCTCTTCTACTTTTTCTTGTTTTCCTCTTTCTCCAACTTTTGGACTAGTATTTTCTGAAGGAAGAAAAGTTCCTACTCCAACGGACTGAAAACTACAATTTTTATAATCTCCAACAGAACCCGCTCCAGATGAAAACAGTGCGTTTTGCACTTCTTCTGCATTTTCTTTCGGAACATATACTTCTAATTTCCTAAGCAAATCTCTTTTCGGAGAAAGTATCTGCTGGTTTTTAAGTAATAACTTGTCTGCTATTTTACTACTTACTCCTCCTTTTATATTATCTAGATTGGTATGTATGGCATAAATTGCAATATCATTTTTTATCGCTTTTATTATGGCTCGTTCTATATGATTCTTTCCGTTTAGTTTTTTAAGTCCAGAAAAAATAATCGGATGATGAGCAATTATCAAATTACAATCGTTTGATATAGCTTCTTCTATCACCTCTTCTACACTATCTAAGCAAATTAATACAGAAGTAACTTGCGTATTTTCATCTCCAACAATCAAACCAGAATTATCATAACTTTCCTGATAATTTAATGGAGCTATCCCCTCTAGAAACTGAGTGATTTCTTTTATTTTCATTTTTCAAATATACAAATAGTTAACTTATACTATCTTTGCCCTATGAGATTTTTATTATATCCTTTTTCCTTTATTTATTCCTTAGTTATATGGATTAGGAATTTATTTTTTGATTTGGGTATTTTCTTGTCAAAAGAATATTCTGTACCAATCATCTGCATTGGAAATATTACAGCTGGAGGCACAGGAAAAACTCCACATACAGAATATCTATTATACCTGCTATGTGATAAAAAAACAGCTGTTCTAAGTAGAGGGTATAATAAAAAAACAAAAGGACTCGTTTGGGTAGATGTAAATTCTAACCCTAAAAATGTAGGAGATGAACCACTTCAAATAAAACAAAAATTTCCGGATACTATAGTAGTAGTTTCTGGGAATAGAAGAAAAGGAATTGAAGAAATACTTAAAAAACATCCGGAAACTGAAGTAATTTTGATGGATGACGGATTTCAACACAGATGGATAAAAGCGGGTATGAATATCTTGTTAAATAATTACGAAAACACAATCTACTCAGATAGTTTATTACCTTTAGGAAGATTAAGAGAATCTAAGAAAGAAACTAGTAGAGCTGATATTATTATAACTACAAAATGTCCTAAGATGACTCCAACAGAAAAAATAGGAATTAATAATCAATTAAATATTGATGCTTATCAAAATAGTTTTTTCTCTTCTATCATTTATAATAATTGGAAACCAATATCTACTTCTGAGAAAATTTCTACAAACGACAAATACCATATTACACTTGTTACTTCTGTAGCAAATGCTGATAATCTGAAACTACATTTAGAAGAAAACGGACATATTGTAAATCATCTCAGCTTCCCAGATCATCATAATTTTACGAAAACTGACATAGAAAATATCTTGTCGGAATATTACTCCATTACTTCTGATAAAAATATTATCTTGTCCACCGAAAAAGACAAAGTAAAACTTACTAATTTTAAAACTAAATTTGATGGGATTAAATTATTTTTTATTCCAATAAATATAAAAATTGATAGAGAACAAGAATTTAATAACCTTATAACAGATTATGTTACAAACCATAAAAGAAACTGCTAGTTTCATCTCTAACAAAACAAAATTTAATCCTGAAATTGGAATTATTTTAGGAACTGGATTAGGTGGATTAGTTTCAGAAATAGACATACAACACTCCATTCCATATAATGAGATTCCTAACTTCCCTGTATCGACAGTGGAAGGTCATTCAGGTAGGTTAATCTTTGGAACTCTCGGTAATAAGAATGTAGTTGCCATGCAGGGAAGATTCCATTTTTATGAGGGTTACTCAATGGAAAAAGTAACATTTCCTGTTCGTGTAATGAACCTTTTAGGAATAAAGAACCTAATTGTTTCCAATGCAAGTGGAGGTGTAAATCCTGACTATGAGGTTGGAGATTTAATGATTATAGAAGATCATATTTGCCTTATTCCTAACCCACTAATTGGAGAAAATATAGATGAACTAGGACCAAGATTTCCTGATATGAGCGAATCTTACGACAAAAACTTAATAAAAGGTGCAGAAGATATTGCTGCAGAAAATAATCTGCCAGTAAAAAAAGGGGTTTATGTAGCACTTACTGGACCTACTTTGGAAACTCCTGCTGAATACAAATATATGAGAATTATTGGAGGGGATACTGTTGGTATGTCAACTGCACCAGAAGTGATTGTTGCTCGTCATATGAATATTCCGTGTTTTGCCATGTCAGTAATTACTGATCTTGGAGTTCCAGGGAAAATACAAAAAGTGACCCATGAAGAGATACAAAAAGTTTCAGAAGTAGCAGAACCAAAACTTAGCCTTATAATAAAAGAACTGATTTCGAAAATCTAATATATGAAAAACTTAATACTAACACTTACTACTTGCTTTCTGAGCATATTATCGTTTTCTCAACTTAATTCTACTTTACTCTTTCATTGGAATGATACTACTATAATAGGTTCTGCTGCTTACGACAATGCCTATAACGAATGTTGGGGATTTGAAGTTAATAATACTGAAATAGCAGTAATTGGTTCTACTGAAGGAACACATTTCTTTAACGTTACAGACCCTCAAAACTCTACAGAAGTAGCATTTGTTGCAGGAGCTTATACTGGTAGCGGAGTTGTACATAGAGATTATCATGATTACCAAGGATATCTTTATATAGTATGTGATGAAGGATGGAGTACAAGCACATTGCAAATTGTAGATATTTCAAATCTTCCTACATCTGTAAATGTAGTTTATGATTCAGACAGTTTATTCAATACATCACATAATATCTTTATTGATACTGCAACATCAAAATTATATGCTTGTGCTTCTAATTCCGCAATGGATATATATAGTTTAGATACACCAACACTTCCTAATCTAATCTATTCATATACTGATGTAGGTCATGTTCATGATGCTTATGTTCGAAATGACACTGCATATCTTAATTGTGGTAATGACGGGTTTAGAATTATAGATTTTCATTATCTTGATTTAGGTGGTGGAATGGCTTGGGATGAATTAGCATCATTCACTTCTTATCCGGATGCTGGATACAATCATTCTGGTTGGTTATCTGATGATGGTACAATCTACGCAATGCAAGATGAAAATCATGGATATGATGTGAAAATTATTGATGTTTCTGATTTGAATAATATTACAGTACTATCTACTTTAAACTCTGGTGAAAACGCACAATCGATGGCACATAATGGAATTATTAAAGGAGATTTTTTATATCTAGCATATTATCATGATGGATTAAGAGTGTTTGATATTTCAGACCCTTCAAATCCAATTCAAATTTGTAATTACGATACATATTCTCCTTCATCTTACAATTCGTATAAAGGAGCTTGGGGTGTTTATCCATATCTTCCTTCTGGAAATATAATTGTCTCTGATATGCAATCTGGGTTATATGTTTTAGACTGTACTGTTCCAGTAAATTCAGTAAAAAATATTAATCAGAATTTAAATATTTACCCAAATCCTGCAAAAGATTATTTTAATGTAAATAAAAAGGCAAACAGAATAGAAATTTACGATATTTCTGGCAGAAAAATAACTCAAAAAATCATTGAAATTGAGCATAAATTTTATAGAGAAGATATTGTAAATGGCTTATATATCTATAGACTATTTAATAAAAGGGATTTAGAAATAGAAAATGGAAAAATAATTTTTGAATAAATGATTATTTCAGATAAATATGAAGCGGTAATAGGATTAGAGGTCCATGCACAACTACTTACAAATTCAAAAGCTTATTCCTCTGATGAGAATATTTATGGAGCTACACCAAACACAAAAACCAGTCCAATTACTTTAGGACACCCTGGCACTTTGCCTGTTTCTAACTCAAAAGTTATTGAATATGCTGTAAAAATGGGAATTGCTGTAGGATCTAAAATCAGAGAGAGAAATGAATATGCGAGAAAAAACTATTTCTATGCAGATCTACCAAAAGGATATCAAATAACTCAAGACACTACCCCGATTTGTAATGGTGGGTTTATCGAGATAAAAGATGAAAATGGAAAAGAAAAACAAATAGAAATTACCAGAATTCATATGGAAGAAGATGCTGGTAAAAGTATTCATGATTTAGATCCATTTAATACTTTGGTAGATTTAAATAGAGCTGGAGTCCCACTTATTGAGATTGTTTCCGAACCTGAAATCAGAAGTTCAGAAGAAGCTTATAGGTACATACAAGAAGTCCGAAAACTAATTAGATACATTGGTATCTGTGATGGAAATATGGAAGAAGGAAGTTTAAGGTGTGATGCAAATGTTTCTGTTCGGATAAAAGGAGCGGATAAATTCGGAACCAAAGTTGAGGTAAAGAATATGAATTCAAGTAGTAATGTGAAAAAAGCAATTGAGTTTGAAATAAAAAGACAAATTCAGTTAATTGAAAAAGGAGAAGAAATTATACATGAAACAAGAAGTTTTAATGCTGCAAATGGAGGTACAATTTCTATGAGACATAAAGAGGAAGCTAACGACTATAGATATTTTCCAGAACCTGATTTACAACCAGTAATTATTACTCAAGAATATATTGAAAAAATAAGAAAAACCTTGCCTCTTTTACCAAAAGAGCTTTTTATAAAATTTACTAAAGAGTTCAAACTTTCAGATTATGATGCTAATATCTTAATTGAAGAGAAAGAGATTGCTCTTTATTTTTTAGAAGTTACACAACATAATAAAAATTATAAAACAGCAGCGAACATTGTAAACGGAGCTATTAAAAGTTATCTGAATGAATTTGCAATTCATATATCTGATTTTACAATTTCTCCTAAAAGAATTGCTAGTCTTATCATTTTAATTGATGAAGGGAAAGTAAGTAATTCAGTTGCTACTTCTAAAATATTTACTGAAATGATAAATTCAGGAGATAGTCCTGAGGATATTGCAAAAAACAATAATTGGATTCAGGATTCAAATACTGATTCCTTATCAGAATTTGTAAAACAAGCAATTGCAAAATATCCTAAAAAAGTAGAAGAATATAAATCTGGAAAGAAAGGATTAATTGGCTTGTTTATGGGAGAAGTAATGAAACTCTCTTTAGGAAAAGCCGACCCAAAGTTAGCAAATCAATTAGTCAAAGAAGAATTAGAAAAATAAAATCTTGAACAAAACTAAAATATATTTTGCGTCTGATTTTCATTTAGGAGTACCTAATATGAAAGAAAGTAGAATTAGAGAAAAAAAAATTGTATCATGGTTAGATTCTATTAAAAATGATGCAAAATCAGTTTATCTGTTAGGAGATATTTTTGATTTTTGGTTCGAATATAAAAAAGTTGTCCCAAAAGGATTTGTACGAATTTTAGGAAAATTTGCAGAATTGACTGATAATGGGACTAACATTCATATTATAGTTGGAAATCATGATTTATGGATGAAAGACTACTTAGAAGAAGAATGTAATATCAAAATTTATCATGATCCAATTAAGATTAAAGAAAATAACAAAACTATTTTTATTGGGCATGGAGATGGACTTGGACCTGGAGAAAAATCATTTAAATTAATAAAAAAGATATTTATTAATAGAACTTGTCAGTGGTTATTTTCTCTATTACATCCAAATACTTCCTTAAAACTAGCTCATTTTTGGTCAAGAAGAAGTAGATTAAAAGGAACAACACCTGATTATTTAGGATCAGAAAAAGAATACTTAGAACAATTCTGCAGAGAACATTACATCAAGAATACTGAGATTAATTTTTATTTATTTGGACACAGACACCTACCTTTAGATATCAAAATTGCAGATGATTGCAGATATATAAATACTGGTGATTGGATTAATCATTTCTCCTATGCAGTATTTGACAAAGAAAACATAGAATTACAATATTTTGTAAAATAAAAAACCCTCAATTTCTTGAGGGTTTTCTTGTTTTCTATTAATTTATTGTACTACAAGTTGTTTTGTTTCCACGACTACTCCATCTGAAACAATTGACACAAAGTATAAGCCATCTTCAATATTATCTAAACTAATCTGTACTGAATGATATCCTTCTTCCATCTCGTTACTTATTAAAGTAGATACTTCTGACCCTAAAATATTATACATTTTCACTTCAATATTTGTATTTTCTTCTAACTCAAAAATTATATTTACATTATTGTTAGTTGGATTTGGATAAAGAGACAAAGATAATTTATTTGCTGTATTGGTTACTAAACTTAAATCAGCAGCTTCTCCAATTCTAATATTATCAATATACAATCTATTAGCCAACGAACTTACTTGATATTCAAATTTGAATCTTACATTAGGAGATTTCAAGTCATTAGAACCTATTTCATCAAACATAACAGCAGTATTCCATATCATATCTGAAGTGGGAATGAAATTCTCAGAGTAAAAACCAGCTGAAGCTAATTCAGATGGAGAAAATAATTTTAAATCTTTCCAAATTCCGCACTCATCAGAATAAGACACTAACAAAGTATTATTAGGAAAGGAATTTACTGCAGCTCCAATAAAATCTATAGAGATTGCAGGTTCTGTAAGATCAGATAAATTGTATGCTGCTTGTGTTTCAAATACTACAGGATTTGCAGAAGTCAATTTCTTTCCATTTAGCATGATAGAAGAACTTCCATCAGAACTTATATTATCAACTACTTGCCAATTCGGATTTGCAGAAACATTAAAGTCCCAATCTGCAACTAATTTATTGTCAATTACCAAGAAATCATCTTCTAAAGTGTTTCCTCCTTCAAAACTATAAGTATAAGAATCATTAGTATTTGCAGAAGAAGTAGGCAAGATAGTAATGAAGCCTTCTTTAGTTTCAGTAGCTGTACAAGTAGAATCGTAATGAGCTAAATAATAAGTTTCATCATATTCACCTCTATAAAATAAAGTATCAATGAAATATGCATTATATGACTCATCAATAAATTCTGCCAAATAAAATTTTCTATCAACCCCAGTAGAAAGAGTTGAATCGATAGTTTCATAAGTATATGAATTATTTTGCAAATGAGATAAAAGATTTGCATCAAGGGTACTATCAGGATGAGTACTGTATACTAATAAGAAGGTGTCTATTCCTAATGAAACTAAAGTACTAGCTCCAACTACACTATCTGTTGGTTGTGAATATACCCAACCTGAATTTGAACTAAAACTATCAACATCCATGTATAAATTAATATTAGTAGCATTTACTGCATTCAATTCTTCCATTGTACCTTCAATTATTAGCGTTTCAGTAATTGTTTCTAGGTTTGTGTAACCAGGAACAACATCATCCATAGACCAAGACTTTGCAACAACATCATCTATATATTCAATAGTTAAACTTACATCATATGTATTAGCAGCAGAATAAGTATGTTGTGGTTCATTTGAAGATGTAGAAGTATTACCATCTCCCCAATCCCAAACCACAGAGGTTGTTCCATTAAAGATATTTTTATTTCCCTTAAGCACAGAAATATCTCCTAAACAATTTGTTGTATTTCCGTATTTCTCAAAAAAGTTAGTGTTTTTATTACATGCAGTACCTTTATAACCATTAGCAGTTCCTGTTTTTCCTAAATTTTCTGCAGACCATAAATATCTTCTGAAAGGATAATTTTCTTCATCCCCCTCTAAAGTTTGATTTACAATTTCCATTTGTCCATCAGTAAATAAGGACATTACTGCATCATCAGAATAATCCATATAGTTCATAAACATCTCTCCTGCAGGATTTTGAGTATCCGCAATACAAACATTTAAATGATACGGAAATTGATTTAATGTTACACCCCAATTTTCTTCTTTTGCAGGAGGAGTATCTTTAATATTATCATCACCACACAAAGCATCTCCCCAAATATGACGTAATCCTAACCAGTGACCCACCTCATGAGTAAGTGTTTTTCCATTTTTAAACTCTGAAGCCCTAATTGCTACTCCATCAGTTGACATAGATCCACTCCAAGGAAATTGAGCAAAACCTAAAAGAGTATTTCCATCAGAATCTGGTAAAGAACTTACTACCCAAATATTAAAATATTGGTAACTGTTCCAATAACTTAATGATTTTACTAAATTTCTTGGTTCAGGAACATCTGTTAATTCAGAATGAATCCTAACGATACCATTTGTTGGAATCTCTTCAGAACATGTGTCACAACGAGGAGCTAGTTTCGCTAATCTAAATTCGACATTTGCACTTCCAGATACAGCAGCAAACACATCAGGAGTAGAAAGCATATTATCTGCTTGTCTATTGATATTTTTATTTAATTGTTCTAATGCATAATCTACATCAGCATCAGTAACGTTTTCTGCACCAAAATTATGAACAATATGAACAACAACTGGAATAATTTTCTTTTCACCAGTATTTCCCTTCTCATTTAAGTTAGAAACTAATTCTTTGTTTTTCTGTTCTAACTGAATGTTTTTCTCTTCAATTGACTTATAAAAAGCAGGGTACTTATTAATCTCATCTTGCAAATAACCATCATATGTACCACAAATTCCCTGTGAATTTGCTAGATTTGGAATGCAAAATATTGAAATTAAAATAGGTAAGAATAATTTTTTCATTTATAATAAGTTTATTGTTAATTTACGAGCTAACAAATATAAGGTTTTCTTCTATAAAACATATATAACATATAAAATTTTATAAATAAATCTACAAACTCTTAATATAGATGTTTCTCTGCATGGTAAGAAGATCTAACTAAAGGACCACTTTCTACTATCCGGAATCCTAATTTGACACCAATATTCTTGAACATTTCAAACTTATCTGGATGTACATATTCAAATACAGGAAGGTGTTTTTTACTAGGTTGTAAATATTGACCTATAGTCATTATTGTAACACCAACATCTAATAGGTCTTTCATGGTTTGAATGACCTCCTCATCTGTTTCTCCCAATCCAAGCATTATTCCAGACTTTGTTCTGACACCTGATTTATTTAAGATATTTAGAACATCTAAACTTCTTCTGTATTTTGCTTGGATTCTTACTTTTTTAGTTAACCTCTCTACAGTTTCCATATTGTGAGATACAACTTCAGGAGCCACATCAATAATTTTTTGAATATCCTCCTTTTTTGCTTTAAAATCTGGGATTAATGTTTCTAAAGTAGTATTCGGATTTACTTTTCGAATTTCATTTACTGTCTCTGCCCAGATATTAGAACCCCCATCTTTCAAATCATCTCTATCTACGGAAGTAATAACGGCATGTTTTACCTTCATTATTTTTACAGAATTTGCTATATTTCTTGGTTCATTAATATCTACAGACAAAGGTCTTCCGGTCTGCACATTACAGAATCCGCAAGAACGAGTACAGATATTACCTAAAATCATGAAAGTTGCTGTTCCTGCTCCCCAACACTCTCCTGTATTCGGACAATTTCCACTCTCGCAAATAGTATGTAATTTATGTTTTTTTACTACGGACCTTACATTCTTATAAGCGGTAGCGGTAGGTAACTTTACTTTAAGCCATTTTGGCTTTCTAACTTTTTCGGAAACAGACAAGTGTTATTTTTGAGTGTTTTGAACTACTCCTTCGCACGGTTCCTCATAAATACCGCATGAAGAGAGTAAAAATAATGTAGAGATAAAAAGAGCTATAATATATTTCATTATTCAGATTTTTAGCAAAAATACAAAATAATAATAAGTAAATGAAAAATAAAAACAACAGACTTTTGTTATCTTTGAAACATCATTTCTTAATAAATAGATGAAGAAAAATATTCAATTGGAAAAAGGGTGGAAAAATGTTTTGCAAGAGGAATTTGGAAAGAATTACATGCAAAATTTGATAAAATTCCTAACAAAAGAGAAAGTAAATTATACCATTTACCCAAATGATAATAATATTTTTAATGCATTTAACTCAACACCTTTTAACAATGTAAAAGTTGTGATCTTAGGACAAGACCCCTATCATGGAAAAGGACAGGCAAATGGACTCTCCTTTTCAGTATCTGATGGAATAAAAACACCTCCTTCTTTAGTAAATATATTTAAAGAAATAGAAAGAGATTTAGGAATCAAGAATCATGGCAAAGGAGATTTGACCTATTGGACAAAACAAGGAGTATTACTTCTAAATGCAACTCTTACGGTGAGAAAGAATGAAGCGGGGAGTCATCAAAACAGAGGGTGGGAGGAATTTACTGACAAAGTAATATCTACAATATCAGATAAAAAAGAAGGAGTTATTTTCTTGCTTTGGGGGAAATTCGCACAAAAAAAACAGAAACTAATTCATAAAAACAAACACCATATATTAATAAGCTCTCACCCCTCACCACTATCTGCTTATAGAGGGTTTTTGGGATGTGGACATTTTTCAGAAGTTAATAAAATTTTGAAAAAAGAAAATAAAATTGAAATAAATTGGGAACTCTAACAAAAAAACTATTCGTTTTATTTTTATTTTTAAATGTGATCTCTGCTAATTCACAAGATAAAGAAGATTATTTCTATATAAATAATGAAGGAAATGAAATAAAATTAGATCCGTTAGAAATAGAAGATTATATATATAAGATAATTAGTGTCTATGAAAACAATGGATATCCTTTTTCCGAAGCAAAACTAGACAACATAAAGAGAAATAAAGCAGATCTAGTTATAAACAAAGGTGAAAGATACACTATTGATTCTTTAGTAATTTATGGAGACACAAAACTGACTGAAAAACAACTTTTTCAATTAATTAGAATAAGGAAAGGAGACATATACAATCAGAAGAAATTAAATGATATTGACAAAAAACTATCTGAAATACAATATCTAAAACAAAGTAAAAAACACGAATTTGTTTTCCATAAGAATACTACTGACATCTATTTTTATTTGGAAAAAGTTCCCAACAACTTTATTGACGGACTTATTGGTCTTACTTCAGAAGAGGAAAAAATAAAATTAAATGGATATGTAAACCTAAAATTAGTGAATCTATTAAATAAAGGAGAAACATTCCAATTTAATTGGAAAACTGAACAAGAGAGATTTCAGAAATTAGAAAATACTACAACAATACCAAGCTTGTTTAATAGTCAGTTAGGAAGTGAGTTTTATTTGGACATCTACAGAAAATACAATGAATTTACAAATACAGAGAAAGAAATATCCGTATTTCATTTATCTAGAAAAAATTTAAGATATAAAATGAGTTATCAAATGAAAAACTCTATATCTGAAAATGCAGAAATTGGAAATTCTAAAATAAGAAATATTGGTGCAGGTATTGGATTTAAA
>JABHQB010000120.1 GCA_018695965.1 Flavobacteriales bacterium
ATTCTGTCTGACTCTAATAATGCATCTAAACCAACCATATAATCTGTCACACCTCTATTCATAATATTAGATTCTTGTAAAACTCTACTACCAAACATTCTTTTCTCAAAAACTCCTAAATAGGATCTTTGTTGTGCATTATTCTTAGTAAAATTTGCAACTTTAGTTTGAACTAATAGATCTCTATAGTCTGGGAAATAAATCCAAAACATATCTTCTTCTCTATCTTCATTTGGGATTTCCATAACAGGACATAGTGCAATAATTCTAACATTCATTGCTGATCTATGTTTATCAAAGAACCACTCTTCTTTAAGTTTCCATCTTTTAACATTTGTTCTGTCAAATGCTGCTCCTTTAATTGTATCATAAATAATATTACCTAACTCATCAAACATAGGTTCACCATATTCATCATATTTTGTTTCAATTACATCCCCCTTTCTTCCTAAAGCAAGTTTTTCTTGGAAACTTAATTCACCATAATTAAACTCATTTCCTGCTTTAGCGTTTTGTTCCGCTTTAAATACTCTTTTTCCATCGTCTATTTGAATATCTTCCATTATTACATCAATTAAACTCATCTCTTCAGGATTTAAATGATTTCTATCTGTAATTGCTGGATAATAAAAGTGGTGATTAGCCTTTTGTCTTAAATCAATTTCTCTCCATATTGTTCTGGACCATACTACATCTTTTTCAGCAATTTCAGGATACTCATAAGCCTCCTCTTTTTGTTGATTATGATCCTTTGAATAGGCTCCGTTAATAATATCCTCTGGTTGATCTTGCAAAGGCTCTAAAACCTGTGCAACTGATAATATTGGCATAAATATTGCTAATATTATTGATAACTTTTCTTTTCTTTTCATAATTATAATTTTATTCAATTATTAATTCAAATTTATCTTTTGGTCTATCAAGATAGGTAGGTACACCTTTTTGCCTAACAACAAAGTCCTTAAATAATACCGTCTGACCTTTTGATAATTTACTAATCTCTAATTTTGCAGCTTCTGAAACTTTATATCCTTTAACCTTCGTTTCAACTCTTTTCGTCCCAATACACACTACAGTAAACTCAGATACAGAAAACTTAATTGGAAAATCAAAATCTTTAATTTTACTAGAAAACGTATTCGCTTTAACCTTATTCTTATCATACGTGCCGTCAGCATATCTTGCTACAATAGTTTGTCCAGGCACATTCTTTACTCTAAACACAGACTTACCTATTGGTTTATATCTCTTTTCATCCTTTTGCTTGACTGAAAGAGAAACATTAACTTCCTTTCCAACATTAGCTTGAGATGGTTTAATAATATATTCTCCTTTCTTTCTATTGATAGACGTAAGAGCACCTCCACTAAAAGATACTTTAATATCCTCTGGTTGGTATCCAGCTACTGAGACCTGTATAGGATTCTCAATATCATTTGCATAAAGTACATTCATTTGTGTAGCTGATACTGCAAATGATTTATCTGCCACCAGATATTCTCCCTCAAAAGGATAATATTGATTTCCATCATCTTGTAATATTTTTATTAATCCTTTATATGTTTGAGGACCTACTCTATTTCCTTTTACACTATATTCACCTTTTCCGTTTAGTACAGGAACTATTTCGGGAGCCTTATTCCATATAGGTTCATTATCCACCAAAACAGGAAGTCCATTTGAATCTAATTCATAATCTCCAATAAATATTTCTGGTGTTGAGGATTTATCAAATGCTGTAAGGAAAATTTTAGATTTAAATTCCTCATTTTTTAGTATAAAATTTGATGATGGTATTGTGGTAGCTTCTGCTCCAGAAAACTTAAGAAATGACTCATTAACATTTGAAGCAAGGAAACTAATTACTGCTAATTCCATATTTTTAACATCTGCTTGCCATTTTGAAAGTAAAGTTAAAGCTCCTACAGAAGGCATATCATGAAAGTTGTAATGTTCCCAACTTACTTTCTTTCCTTTATCTCCATAAACCTTTCCCTCCTTAATATCTAATGTTGTATTTATCTCTTCAATTAATGAACTTAATTTACCATTAGTTGTAACCCAATTAGAATCTTTTGCTGTTTCTAAAACATCTAATAAAAGTTCTTTATAATCAAGAATACGATTCTTTAATTGAGTCGATTTTCCTTCTCCATCTATTCTTGGAAGTTGTGCTTTACTCTCTGGATTAAACACGTCTCCAGAAGAATTTCTATCATCTTTTTTACTAAGAAACGCAATTTTCTTGTTCTTATCTATATCATCTAATTTATCATAAGATACTTCAAATTTATTATCTTCTATTTCCTCTCCATCTTCATCTAAATGTTCTCCTAAAAATACTGCATTATCTACAGTTAAAACTAAAGTATATTTCATCTCTTGAATAAAATCAACTAGTTCTAATGCATCAGGTTTAATCTTATTTGCAAGATTTTTATAATTCTTTACTTTTTCCTGATTTGTAGCGTCCTCAAATGCATCGTAGGTCTCAGTGTTTTTCTTGTCTAAACCATTAGTAGTCTTAACAATCCCTAAATTTACTTCAAAAAAGGAATTAAGAACCTCTTTTGAAACATTTAATGCAAGAAGTGCGGTAAGCACTAAATACATCATGTTAATCATCTTCTGTCTTGGTGTCATTTTACCAGATGCCATATTCTTTCTTTATAAATTTGTAGTTAGTAAAATGATTATTTATTAGGATTCATTGCTGTAAGCATATTTCCATATACTTTATTCATTTGTTCTAAATTAACAGCTAATTGGGAAACTTGTTCCTGGAATCTCTTTGAATCTTCTACTGATGACTGTAAGTTTTGTAAGAACATTGTTGTAGCTTCCATTTGCTGATTTGAAGCTTGTAATTGTAATTCATATAAGGAATTTAAAGCATTCATATTCTTTATTCCTTCCTGAATCTGATCATTATATTCCCCAATACCTGAAGCAGCTGAAATTGTTTCATTCAATTTAGTGGAAGCTTCACCAAAAGATTTTAGTCCTTCATTTAGACTTTCAATTAAAACATTGTCAATTTTCGCTTTTACCAATGCTTCATCCAATTGCTGAGCTGGAGACATATTTGCAGGGTCTGTCATATCATGACCTAATTCAGGATATGCTCTTTCCCACTCATACTCCTCATGAGGTTTCTCAAATGCTGAGAAAAAGAAAATAATTGCCTCCATACCTAATCCAACTATCAGCATCTCTGATGCAAATGGTAGATGTTCTATTTTAAATAACGCTCCTAAAATTACAATTGCCGCTCCCCAACCATATAGTTTTGGCATCATAACTTTGTACCATTTTGCTTCTGTAATGAAATCTAACATTTTTTTTTATTTAGTTTTTATTAATTAAATTTTTTAGTTAAAATCTTTTTTGTCTCTTCCCAAGAAATCCATAACGCATCTGAATCCGATATAAGATGTTGAAACATCATCATATTCATAAGATCTTGTAGATGTCTGAATAAAATATGAAATATCTTTCCACGATCCTCCTCTAACAACTTTTCTCTTTAACACATTTGCATCCGATTCTTCTGAAATATATGAATTATCAGAATTCATATCATGTGAATAAGAAGTAGAAGTTTCATCAAATACTGTAGATGTCCACTCTGCAACATTCCCTGACATATCATATAAACCATAATTATTTGGATTATATTGTCTTACTTTGATAGCTTTTATCCCACCATCCGCAGTGTAATTACCTCTTAATGGCTTGAAATTAGCTAAGAAACATCCTTTCATGTTTCTAGTATAAGGACCTCCCCATGGATACGGAGATAAACTAAGACCTCCTCTTGCAGCATATTCCCATTCTGTTTCAGTAGGTAGTCTAAAATCCGGTAAAATAGGTTCATTATTTGCTCTTAGAAAAGAGTTTATAATATGCGTTCTCCAGTGACAAAATGCATTTGCTTGGCTCCAATTAATACCAACTACAGGATAATCATCAAATGCAATATGTTCATAGTTTAATGTAGCGTCTGTTTCATTATTAGCATATGCATAATCTGATTGATAATCTAAAGTAGAAGGGTAAATATTTACTACTGTATCAACAACAAACTTTTTTCTGTATTCAGAACCACTCATATCATCAATAGTATTCTCATTTATCTTATTTTGATTAGCAAGTGCTTTAACATCTAGAAATTCATATCTATAAATGAAATTATTTTCCTCCTTTATTACATCTCCATCTACATATCCCTTGACAAAAAGATTATCAAATACTTCTTTACGTTCATCTTCAGAAATTCTAGCATTCCAATCAATCTTTGGTAAATAAACAGCTCTTGCATCATCTACATCTCCGAAATACTCTTTACCTAAATTATCTTCATCATCTGGCATTTCATAATCTAAATCATCTGAAGGATCTCTTTCTCTCCATCCAATTAGCTCTATATCATCCATCCAATGATTTATTAGATTTCGTGAAATTTCATCATTCTCCTTAATCTCATTTAAATTGATTAAGTAATTACTCTTTACAAGCGTAACTTCATTCCTAGGTCCTTCCGTTTGGAATTTACCTAAGTAACTTCGAATAATTGAATCAACAACCCATCTCTCAAACTGACGATATTCGTTATTTGTAATTTCAGTTTCATCCATATAAAAAGCTCCTACAGAAACTCTCTGATTAGTAGAAACATTTGCAAATGGCACATCCTGATCAGACGGTCCCATAACAAAACTTCCTTGTGGAACAAAGATCATGCCATAAGGATCTGTTGGATTCCAAGACAATCGATCTAGACCTCCAATTAATTCTCCGTTTCCAGAACCTCCACAGCTACTTAACAAAGCAACTATTGAACTTAAAAATAATATTCTTTTCATATTCATTTAATTTAATTCACTATTATTAGTGAAATGTTTGTAATTCTATAAGTATCTTGGATTTTTATAACTTCTTACTGGTCTGTCGTAATCAACCTTAAAACTGTAACCCAACATAAACTCAAGACTGTTATTTTGTATTCCATTCAGAACTACATCATAAGCAATTCCAAAATGTAAGTCATCTCTAATTTTCAAACCCGTTAGTAACACAATACCTTCGTCTAATCGATAACTAACTCCACCCCAGATCTTATTATTGTATTTAATCATTGCATTTACATCTAATTGAGATGTAGAACCATCAGATTTTAAGTAAATAGATGGATTTAATGAAACTAATGGATTTATTTCATGGTTATAACCCGCTAAAAGAAAATAATGACGAGATAATTCGAGAATATTCTCTTCATTTTCAATAGTAGGTTCTGTTATGTGTAAAGTAGAAAGTCCAATATAAACGTCTTGGGTATTGTAATATAATCCTCCTCCAAAATCCATAGCCGAGCCACTTTCCGTAGCAAAATTCTCTGGATCTGCAGGATTTAGATTTCCTCCATCTAGTCCACTCTGGAACATACCAGCAGAAGCTCCTATCCCTAACTGACCTTCTCCTAAATCTGTTTGATAAGCATAAGACAATTGTAGTCCTAAATTACTATATTCAGCAATTGCATCTGAAACAATATTCAAACCAATCCCTCCACTTAAAATTGGAATAGGCCCCTCTACAGAAAGATTTAAAGTTGTAGGTGCTCCGTCAAAACCCATCCATTGACTCCGGTGTAAAACAGTAGCGTTTATTGATTCTGAACTACCGGCAATTGCAGGGTTATTCGCTAATTTGTTAAACATGTTCTGACTAAACTGAGGAACTTGTTGAGCTTGAGACACCCCAAAAGAAAGGGTGATTAAGGATATAAATAGTATCGTTTTTTTCATATTCATTTCTGAGATTACACTCGATTTTCAGTTTGCTAATATAAGTATTTTTTTTAAGATTAGATGAAATTAGAGAAAATCACATGTTTTTCTTAGGTATTCATTAAATCAGAACCTATAAAAAACGATTATATGTTTTCATCCACCTAGAAGGAATCTCTCCTTTATTTGCATTCTGATAATCATCATAAGAACAGGCTACAAAATAATTATCGAAACTTCCTGTCTTGGGGTTCTTAAAAGGGACTCCCATCCACCACCTTCCGCTAGTTTGGCTTTTATAGAACTCAATCTCTGTCTGTTCATCTTCAAAAACAATAGTATATTTTATGCAATTCTCAATATTTGGATTTAGTTCATTTTTTCTAGATTTGTACCCTTCAATAAAATACCAAATCATTTGAGAAATAAGTTGGGACCCCTGATTAGAGAGATCTAATTCCTGGTTATACTCAAAAATACCGAAACAGCTTATTTTATCACTTATACCAGCATACCTAGCTATTTTACAA
>JABHQB010000121.1 GCA_018695965.1 Flavobacteriales bacterium
AACTGCAACGATTTCAGCAGGAGCTGTACTACATTATTTAAAGGAAACACATCATCATCTGACTCAGCATATAAGGAAAATTAGTAGAATTGATCAAGAGAAATATGTATGGATGGATCGATTTACCATTCGAAATTTAGAATTGTTTCACTCCACAAATGATCAAGCAAAAACACTTATTGATGTACTTGATTTTACTGTTTCTCCAATGGGAAGCAGAATGATGAAAAGATGGTTAGCTCTTCCACTTAAAAACAAATTACAAATAGAAAAACGAACGGAAGTAGTTCAGTATATCTTAAACAATCCTGATCTTACATCCGTTTTGGAGGGAAATATAAAACTAATAGGTGATTTAGAAAGATTAATCTCTAAGATTTCTACCACAAGAGTATCTCCTAGAGAATGTAATCAGTTAAAGCAAGCACTAAATGCTATTGAGCCAATAAAAGAAGCTTGTAAAAACACTAATATATCTGAATTAAAAATTATCTCAGAGCAATTAAATCCGTGTAAAATCATTGCAGATAAAATTAAAAATACTATTACGGAAAATCCTCCAGCAGTTGTAAATAAAGGAAATGTAATAAAAAAAGGAATAAATTCTGAATTAGATGAGCTCCGAAATCTATCTAAATCTGGGAAAGATTATCTGCAACAAATTTTAGAAAGGGAAAGTAAAAAAACTGGAATTCCATCCTTAAAAATATCATTTAATAATGTTTTCGGATATTATTTAGAAGTGAGAAATATACATAAAGATAAAGTGCCTGAAGAGTGGATTAGAAAACAAACTTTAGTGAGTGCTGAAAGATATATAACAGAAGAATTAAAAGAATACGAACAAAAAATTCTTTCTGCTGAGAGCAAAATATTAGAACTAGAAAGTAAGTTGTACTATGAATTAGTACTTAGTATGTCGGAATTTGTGCAGACAATTCAGTTAAATGCACAACTTATCTCACAGTTAGATTGTTTGTACTCTTTTGCGACAATTGCAAAACGGAATAACTATAAGAAAGCAACTATTTCAGAAGGAACTTCAATACTCATAAAAAAAGGAAGACATCCGGTTATTGAACAACAACAAAGCTCGGAAGAAAGCTACATAGCAAATGATGTACAACTAGACAGAGAAAAACAACAAATAATGATGATTACCGGACCAAATATGTCTGGAAAATCGGCACTATTAAGACAAACAGCACTTATTGTAATCATGGCTCAAATTGGAAGTTTTATTCCAGCAGAAGCAGCAGAAATTGGCATAGTAGATAAGATCTTTACAAGAGTTGGAGCCTCTGACAACATCTCAATGGGAGAATCTACTTTTATGGTAGAAATGAATGAAACAGCAAGTATTCTGAACAATCTTTCGGATAGGAGTTTGATTTTGTTAGATGAAATTGGAAGAGGAACTTCTACTTATGACGGAGTGTCTATTGCTTGGGCAATTGCAGAATATCTACACGAAACTGAATGTAGAGCAAAAACACTTTTCGCTACACACTATCACGAGCTAAATGATATGACAGAGAAATTTGATAGGATAAAGAATTATAATGTTTCTGTAAAAGAGATTGATGGTAAAATTATGTTTATTCGTACTCTGAAAAAGGGAGGTTCGGAGCATTCATTTGGAATTCATGTGGCAAAAATGGCGGGTATGCCAAAACAAATTATACGCAAGAGCGAGCAGATACTTAAGAAACTAGAAAAAAGTAGAAGTAAAGAAGAAAACAAGAGTGTAATTTCCGAAAAAGAAGACATGCAATTAAGTATATTTCAGTTAGATGATCCGACATTAATTCAGATAAAAGATGAGATAACAGATATTAATATAAATACCTTAACTCCAGTAGAAGCACTGATGAAACTTAACGAAATAAAAAAACTAATAGGAAAATAAAAAATTAGTTGGCAATTTTGAATATTTAATTAAATTTGCGAACCTAATGCGAGTGTAGCTCAGGGGTAGAGCATCACCTTGCCAAGGTGAGGGTCGTGGGTCCGAATCCCATCACTCGCTC
>JABHQB010000122.1 GCA_018695965.1 Flavobacteriales bacterium
GAAGCCCAACTTTCTACTCCTGTAACAAATTCTCCGTTTATTTTTAAGTCAACACCAGTAGCGTATCCGTTAGAATTATTTTCTGCCAGATATTGAATTCTTACATTATCTACTTTGTATGGGATTAGGTTTTGTAAATCTTTATAATAGATTTCAGATATTAATTTAAATGGTCTTCCCCAACTATAAAACAGATAATCAGACCCTAAAACAAAGTGTGTTGATTTCTGACTTTCAATATTTGGATTTAGTTCTCCTTCTAGGTTTCGGAGTTCTCTGTAAAAAGGAGATTGATAATAAATTCCTGTAGCAGCTCTGAAAACTACATCTTTTTCCCAAAGAGGAATGAAAGCCAAATTTAATCTAGGGGAGAGTAGAAACTCCTTATTAAAACTCCAATAGGAAGCTCTTGTACCGGCATTTATTGTAAAGTTTCCAATATCTTTATTGTATTGAATAAATCCTGATTCTCTAAAAGAGGAAAGTCTTAGATCAGTCTTTAGAAATTCCGTCATGAGTAATTCTTGTGTTGTATCCGAATTTCCATTAATGTTATCGATTGGGTGAGGTAGTGTAAAACCAGCAGAGTCGATAAGAGTCCATTCTTTGATATGGTCAGTTATTTCTTCTTTTTGTAGTTTCATTCCCCATTCCCATTTAGTATTATCATTTTGTATGTAGTGTCCGTTTAAAGATGTGTTTAATACAATAGCTTCTAAGTTGTTTCTGGCATGATTGATAAATTTTCCAACTCCTCTATCAAATCTTACATCTCCGAAATTGTCTGAACCAAGGTTATTATCTAATTGATATAACCAATATTCTCCTAAAATATCAAAACTTTCAGATTCTATTGTTTTAAATGCGGAAGTAGTAAGATTTAGTTTTGTTTTTAGGTTAGGAGAGATGCTTGTGTTTAAAGCACCAAAGTAGGTGTTGTATTGGTCCGATTCTTGTCCTTCAAAAAATATTCTCAGCTTTAGAGCTTCATTTAAAGTACCAAATTCGGTATCTCTGTTTTCAGGTATCATTCGGTATTTATTTTGAGATATATTTCCTAAAAAACTAATTGTCCAATTATCTTTTAATTGATATTTCAGATAAGTTTGAATGTCTGAGAAGCTTGGTTTATACTCAGCTCTGGTGTCCATTGCATTTAAAAGATACTGATTACTTTTATTTCGAAAACCAAACAGATATGAGAATTTGTTGTTAGATGTTATTCCTTCAAAATGTGCAGATCCACCTAATAAACTCATTTGTAAAGATGCTTTATTTTTTGTAGGCGTTTTGTAAGTGATATCTAATACAGAGGACATCTTATCTCCGTATTTCGCTTCAAATCCACCAGCAGAAAACAAGATGTTTTCTACCATATCAGAATTAACAAAACTTAATCCTTCTTGCTGACCAGAATGAACTAAAAATGGTCGGTAAACTTCAATTCCGTTTACATAAACCATGTTTTCATCAAAATTTCCTCCACGAACAGAATACTGAGAACTTAATTCGTTTGCAGAACTAACTCCAGGTAGGGTCTTTAAAATTGACTCTACACCTCCCCCAGAATTAGGAATTAAACTTACATGTTGTGTTTTTATTTTACTAAGGGCCTGCTTTCTAGTTTTCTTATCTTTTACAATTACATCATTAATGAGTTTTCCTTCTGGACTTAGCTGAATATCAAGAGTGTAAAATTGTCCGTTTTTTAACATAGGTATCCTGATGTTTTTTACACCAAAACCAATAAACGAAACCTCTATTACTACTGATCTGTTTGCTCTTAAATTTAATGAGTATTTTCCTTCATTATCAGATGAAACCCCCGTATTTCCACCCTTTATTACAATATTACTTCCTGGTAAGACATCTTTATTATTATCGGTAATAGTTCCAATTAATGTTTGTCCGATAGAAGTAAAACTAATCAGAGATAAAATTAGGATATAAAGATGTTTATTCATTCGTTTGCAAAAATATAAATAAAGTTGAGCTACTTATAAACTCATCATAACTTTGTTTAGTATATTTACCAGATAAAAAATAATCGAATGAAAAAGGTGTTAATTTTATGTACTGGAAATTCCTGTAGATCGCAAATGGCTGAAGGTTGGTTAAAACATTTCACTTCTACAGAGAATGTAGAAGTTTACTCTGCAGGTACA
>JABHQB010000123.1 GCA_018695965.1 Flavobacteriales bacterium
ACTTATCTTAGATGAAGCAACCTCATCTTTAGATACCGAATCGGAAAAATTAGTTCAGGATGCTCTAAAAAGATTAATGAAGGAAAGAACAACTTTAGTAATTGCGCACCGGCTTTCTACCATAAAAGATGCGGATGAAATTATTGTTTTATCAGAAGGAGAAATTGTAGAAAGAGGAAATCATACTGATTTAGTAGAAAAAAATGGAGTATATAAAACTCTGATAAATTTACAGAATATTTCTTAGTATAAAAAGTTGTTGTAAGGATATCGTTTTATATGCAACTCCTTTATTCTTTCGTAAAGTAGCTCTCTTAACTCATGAAAATGAGTTTTATTTAAAGCTGAAATAAAAATTGCTCCATCATTCGATTTTCCCATCCAAGTTTGTTTGAGTTCTTCTAAAGAAATATTTTCTCTTGTAATAAGAGTTAAATCATCTTCTTCCTTTGGAGTAAATCTGTACGTATCAATTTTATTAAACACAATTAAAGACGGAATATGAGAAGCTCCAATTTCTGCAATAGTTTTCTCTACAACTTCAATGTGATCTTCAAATGCTGCATTTGATATATCCACAACATGTAAAAGTAAATCTGATTCTCTCACCTCATCTAAAGTAGATTTAAAAGATTCTACCAACTGATGAGGCAGCTTCCTAATAAAACCAACTGTATCGGCTAGCAGAAATGGTAAATTCTGAAAAACAACCTTTCTTACAGTAGTATCTAAAGTTGCAAAAAGTTTATTTTCAGCAAAAATATCAGATTTTGAAAGTTGATTCATCAAAGTAGATTTTCCTGCATTGGTATAACCAACTAATGCCACTCTTATTAAATGTTCTCTCCTTTGTCTTTGTGTATGTCCTTGTTTGTCAATTTTTAACATCTTCTTTTTTAGAAGAGCAATTTTATCTTTAATAATTCTTCTATCTGTTTCAATTTGAGTTTCCCCAGGCCCTCTCATTCCAATCCCTCCCTTTTGTCTTTCAAGGTGAGTCCACATCCTAGTAAGTCGTGGTAAAAGATACTGATACTGAGCTAATTCTACTTGGGTTCTGGCTTTTGCCGTTTTAGCTCTGGAAGCAAAAATATCCAAAATAAGATTATTTCTATCAAGTATTTTACAATTGTAAATTTTCTCTACATTCCTAAGTTGAGAAGGAGAAAGTTCATCATCAAAAATTACAATATCAATTTCATTATCTTCAACATATTGTCGTACTTCTTCAGTTTTTCCTTTCCCTAAAAATGTTGCATTATCTGGATGAGGGAGTTTTTGAGTAAATTGTTTTACCGTTTTTGCTCCTGCAGTTCTAGCTAAGAAATCTAATTCTAATAGATATTCTTCTACTAATTCTAAACTTATATTAGGAGTAATTAAACCAATTAAAACTGCTTTTTCCAAATCTTAAAATAATTTATCTGCAGAACGAGAAATAATTAATATTGCAGCAATTAAGAAACTAATGAAAATAGTTTTATTTGCTTTTGTATTATCTTCTATTTTCTTTGATTTTAATTTCCCTATTGTTAAAATTACAATTCCTAAAATCATTGTTACAGGGTGATCTCCAAAAATCATGACCCCTCCCTTAGTAGCGGCTGGCAAATACATATACATCCCTAATAAAAGCTGAATATGAGCCAAAATTAAGGTTATCAATAGTAATTTATCTTTTTTTACATTTGGTATCTTGTTAAAAGCCGCTCTTAAAATAGATATAATTAGTACCAGTAAAAAAATGTACGGTAAATAATGGTGTAAATGTTGAATTCCTGTATTCATATAATATTGTTTTAGTTTATAAAATTATCAAAAATCCCTTTACCTACTAAATAAGGAATAATGATATATAAAATAGTATCTCTTATCAGATAAAACATAAAAAAGTAAAATAATAATTTCCAACCTCCTTTTTTTACAACACCTTTAAATCCATCTTTTTTATAAACTTCAGTATACTTTTTTATAAATTTTGGTTTCAGAAAATTCATTTAAATTTTATTATTTTTAATCTTCTGCAAAGAAAAGAAAATAAGTTTGTTAAAAATTGTAAATTGTGGCCTTTAATATTTACATTATGAAGATTTTAAAAATACTATTTTTATGTTTAATCTCTATTTCTGTTTTCTCTCAGAAGAGCTTCCCAAATAATGGAGTAAAAAGTACTTTCTCTACTATTTACGCTTTTACAAATGCTAACCTTATAATTTCACCAGAAAAGGAAATAATAAATGGGATATTATTAATACAAGACGATAAAATAATAGCTGCAGATAGTATCGTAGATATCCCAAAAGGAGCAATTATTAAAGATGTAAAAGGAGATTATATTTACCCCTCTTTTATAGATCTATACTCTGATTATGGATTGCCAAAAGAAAAAAGAGGAGAATATAATTACCGTCCACAATATGAAAGCAATAAAAATGGAGCTTTCCATTGGAATCAATCTATTCACCCTGAAATAAATTCTGCAGAACAATTTGTATATGATAATAAACAAGCTGAGAATTATATTAACTCTGGTTTTGGTGTTGTTCTGTCTCACAAACAAGATGGAATATCTAGAGGTACAGCTGTTTTAGTTTCTCTTGCTAATCAGAAAGAACAAAAAACAGTGATAAATGATAAAGCTGCTTCTTGCTTTTCATTTAAAAAAGGAGTCTCAATGCAAAAATATCCTTCTTCACTTATGGGAAGTATTGCTCTGCTAAAACAACTTTTTTTAGATGCATATTGGTATCAAAATTCTAATAATACAACTAATCTGTCATTCAATGCGTTTAACAATCAATTTGATCTTCCTCATGTTTTTGAAACTTCATTAGTTACCGATTATAATCGTATTTACCAGATTTCTGATGAGTTTGAGATTGACTTTATAATAAAAGGAAATGGGAAAGAATATGAAAGAATTGAGGAAATAAGAAGTTATGAATATCCAATTATTTTACCTTTAAATTTTCCATTAAACTACGAAATAAACAACCCTGAAGAAAGCGATATTTTAACACTTTCTAAATTAAAACACTGGGAAACAGCTCCTTTTAACCCGAGAATCCTATCAGAAAACGGACTGAACTTTTGTTTTACTATGTCAGACTTAGAAAAACCATCTGATTTTATAAAAAACCTAAGAACTTCTATAAAAAAAGGACTTACAAAAAAAGATGCATTACACGCTCTTACTCTTACTCCAGCCACTTTAATAAATGAAGAAAATAGATTAGGAACCTTAGAAATAGGGAAAAAAGCAAACTTCATTATTTGTAGCTCTGATATTTTTGAAAATGGAAAAATTTATGAAAACTGGACTAATGGAATTCAGAATATTGTAAATGAAAAAACAGAAAATGATGTAAGAGGATACTATACTTTTACTGCAGAAAATATAAGAAAAACTTTCACTGTAACAGGGGAAGTCAGAAAATTAAAAATGGAGGAGATTACTTCTGATTCTACTTCTATAAAATATGAAATTGAAGTAAGTGGAAATAATATTATTTTTAACTCAACCGATATTTCTCTAAGAGGAACTGCATACTTTTCTGATGGTATTTTTACTGGAAAATATCAAAATCTGAAAGGAGAAAATATCCTGTTTTCTATGACTAGAGATTCTCTATTACAAAGTAATGAAAAGGAATTTTTAATGAAATACGATACCATTATTCCTTCTATTTGGACACCTAACAAAGCTTATGGAAATAATTATTCTATTACTTCTTTACCTACTATTTTCAGAAATGCAACTGTTTGGACAAATGAAAAAGAAGGAGTAATTGAAAATACGGATGTCGCAATAAATGATGGTAAAATAATTGCTATTGGGAAAAACCTGATTGAAAGTGAGGTGTTTTCAAAAGTAAAAATCCCAGTACAAATTATTGATGCTAGTGGGAAGCATCTTACTTGTGGTATTATTGATGAGCACTCTCATATTGCAATTAGCAAAGGCGTTAATGAAGGAAGTCAGGCGGTAACTGCTGAGGTAGAAATTGGTGATGTAATAAATCCAAACGACCATAATATTTATCGTCAACTTGCCGGTGGAGTTACTGCGTCCCAACTTTTGCATGGTTCTGCAAATCCAATTGGTGGGCAGTCAGCACTTATTAAGCTCAGATGGGGAAGTTCAGCAGAAGAGATGAAAATAGAAGGTGCTGATGGTTTTATTAAGTTTGCTCTAGGAGAAAATGTAAAGCAATCAAACTGGGGTCATTTTAATACTATTCGTTTCCCACAAACAAGAATGGGTGTAGAGCAAGTTTTTTATGATGCCTTTTATAGAGCAGAAGCTTATAAAAATCTATGGAATGAATACAATGATCTTCCTACTTCTAAAAAGAGAAAAATTGTTGCTCCAAGAGCTGACCTAGAGTTAGACGCTTTAGTAGAAATCTTAAATTCTGAGAGATTTATTACGTGTCATTCATATGTGCAATCAGAAATAAATATGCTTATGCATGTAGCGGATTCTATGGGTTTTACCATTAATACATTTACTCATATTTTAGAAGGATATAAAGTAGCTAATAAGTTGAAA
>JABHQB010000124.1 GCA_018695965.1 Flavobacteriales bacterium
ATCTATTATATAAATTATTTAATGTATTCCTAGATTTTTCAGTCTGATGATCTATATACATTTCTGACATCTCATCAATAACTATTTCTGTAAAATTCTTTGCAAGCTCAGCATTTAAAGATTCAAATGAAAGATTTAATATATTGGCCTCATCATTCTGAAACAGAATATCCATATCTCTATCAATAATTCTAAACCATACAATTCTTGTAATACTATCATTATAATAGTTACTAGATAAATTTATAGCTGAACTATCTGTAATCAGATTATTAATACGAATGTAATGATTTATCAATAAATCTGATTTTCCTTCTATTTTACATGTATTATTTAATGTTCTTTCAATTATCTTCCTTGACTTTAATAACTCTATTATATTCTGTTGATTAAATGAAGATGTTGCACTCCCTCCCATATCTATTCCAATCATATTTGCCATTCCACTAATAGTAGATAGATTTGATCCTTCAGACTGATCCTCAACTATAAAAGAAATTACTGCATTATACTGATCTTCCTGTGATCTTGAGAAACCAAACCCTATCAAAGAAAAGATAATTGCAACCGCAAGAATAATAAGTAATCGTTTCTTTAACTCATTCTTATAATCTGAGATGGTAACTATAATACCTTTAAAAGAAGCCTCATCATTATTTTTCATAATATACTATTAAAACGAACCGGTAATTCTATTAATTAACAAATATAAAGACATAACACCAGTAACTTTTATAAGTGTCTTTTCAATTGCTACATTCCAATCTAAAGGAGTTGCTTCCATTTCTTCAACTTGTTCTTTAGACATTAGTTTTATCGTAGATCCTTTTGTTACCTTTGGGGATAAAGAAAACAATCTATAGTTTATTGATCGTTTAACAGATCCATTTGGATAAACTACTACTGTTCTATTTTTATTGTTTTCTCTTGCATATCCTCCTGCAAAATTATTAATATAATAATTCGCTCTTTTTCTTTCAAAATAAGGAACACTTATACCAGTACCTTCATAATTATATAAATCACCTGTAATATATACTGTACTATTTGATTTTGGAATTACCAGACTATCCCCTTCAAGTAATATGATATTGTGTTTTGAATTTATTTTTAATGCTTTATTCATCTCAAAAGAAACTACATTAATATCTTCAAATTCTCTTTTTTTAGACCGAATTCCTAGTTCAGAATTTACTAGATCTTTAGAATACTTTTTATAAAGAGCTGTATCAGATAAAATAACTTCTTTAAACTCTTCTGAAATTATATTTTCTTCCTCTTTAGACATAACTTTTGTTTTTCTATATAATTTTACACCTTCCAGAAATGCATTTTCTGTAAGACCTCCACATCTTTCTATAATATCAGAAATCCTATCCCCTTCCAAAGTTAATGAGTAGGTTCCTGGGTACATTACTTCCCCATCTACAACAACATGTATTGGTTCTTGGTAATCTGGGTTCTTTCTAACAAAAATCTGGTCATTTGCTTGTAAATCGAAATTATTATACTCTTCTTTAAGAGATAGATCTGTATTAATTTCTGCTACTAGAACTACACTACTTTTTGGTATAATAGAACCTGAATTTACTTCCAAAACACGAGAAATTTCTATTCTACTTCCACTTGCTTCTTGTTTTATTCCTCCTGAAAGTTCAATAACATCCTCAAGTTTTAATCCAGAACCATAAATTAAATCTCCACTCTTTCTTACAGAACCAAAAACTGAAACTATATAATCATCTTGAAAATCATCAGTAGATATAACATTTACAATATCATACTCTTTGAGTGTAATATTATCTTTACTATTAGAATTATCTAATGCACTAGATAGATTTACTGTGATAGTAGTTCTGCTTCTATCAGAATTTAATCTTAGTATATATGCATGCTCTTTATATAAGTATTCATTTAAACAATTAGCTCTTTTCAATAAATCTGATATTTTCTCTCCTTGAACAAATTCATAATCTCCTTGTACTCCAACAGTACCTTGTACGCTAATAAAATTAGAGGTTTTTCGTTGAATTTTATTTACAATAATCTCATCTGCTGCATTAAGATTTGTAGTAAGTAAATCCTTTTTATGAACATCATGAACTAATAATTTCCCATCTTCAAACCTTTTTAAAGTAATAATATTCTGAGATGCTTCTGTCGTATATCCTCCTGCAAATGCAATTACATCATCCATATTATCTGATGATTTTACTTCATAAGTATATGGTCTATTTACCTCACCTTTAACCTCTACTAAATTAGTCGCTGCAGATACCAAAATATAATCTCCATCCTGCAAATAAATATCTGTGTGTTCTGAAGGGTTGAACAGAAATTCATACACATCTAATGAATCAATAACCTTTCCGTCTCTTTTTATAAAGATATTTCTAACTGAACCAATCTGTGTTGGACCTTTAGCTACCATTAAAGCATTAAATGCAGTATTGATTGCAGGTATAGCGTAAGAACCAGGATTATACACCTCTCCCACTATATTTACTAGAATCACTCTAGAATAAACTAAAGAAATATCCATTTCGGAATTATTCATTCCTAATTTTTTTCTTATCAAAGATCTTGCTTGTTCAAAAGTTAATCCTTTCACATATATTCTGCCAAAACTAGAAGGACTTATATAACCTTTTTCGTCAACAGTAACTAGATCTGTATAATCAGAATTACCCCATACTGCAATACTGAACTGATCTGAAGGTCCTATTTCATAATGACTTGGAGGATTTTCTGAGGTTGATTGCTGAAAAAATGACAGATCATTAGTTCTGAAAACATCTTGACCATAAATTTTTGCTTTAGGAAAACTGATTGTATCTTTTGATATCTGCTCTCCCATATTCTTATAAAATTTCTGAGCATTATCTGTTGAAGATGTATCCGATTCATTAGTAGAATATTTGCCTCTATTGTATTTGAAGTCCATAGCTTCAGAAATTTCCTCTGATGAGAGTCCCATTTGTTGTAACACTTGTTCTGAAGGTATATCAGAGGGACGAATCTCATTAGGATCCATATTAGATGGCAGAAATTTTAAATAGGTTTGATTAATTTCTGAAGGCATGTCTTGAGTGTAAGCAGTAAAACTTACAAGACAAACTAAAATCGATAAAATATTTCTTTTCATAATTTTTATTTTAATACTGAACGTGAAATGACAATTCTTTGAATTTCAGAAGTTCCTTCATAAATTTGAGTAATTTTCGCATCTCTCATTAG
>JABHQB010000125.1 GCA_018695965.1 Flavobacteriales bacterium
AAGAACTTGAGAAATTAATAGATAATATTTGTTTTAAGTATATTAAATAATTTTACTTAGAAACAATTTCATGCCTTCTATTTTCTTCTTATCTAAAATATAAGATATCTTATTATTTAGATAATCATTTGGATTTTTACAATGAGGAAAATTATGTTTTTCAATCTCAACTGATTTGTCAATTTCTGATAATCCAAATTTCAGAGCAAAATTAAATTCCGAAAGGAAATTCTTGTCTATATTTTTATTAGATATCCAGCAGGCAAACACAAAAGAAAGTCCAGTCATCTCTTTCCATATCTCTGGTAAATCATATACATATTGATATTTCTTATTAGCAGAAAAAGCTCTATCTCCTATTATTAGAGCAGCGGTTCTTCCAATAATTTTATCTTCAAATCCTTTTTCTGAATCTTTAAATTCAGGAGAAATCTTCCAGTATTCTCTACATAAAACTTTCAAAAGTTCCACGGAGGTCCTAGATTGATAATCTAAATAAATTTCTTCTATTTCTTCCAAAGGAATCTCAGAATACAAACAAACAGTATCTACTTTCCCTTCTGATCCAATACAAAAATCAGATATGATATTAAATTCAGGATTTTTCTTTAAAATCGATACGGGAACTAAAGCAATATCTACCTCATCTTTTAATAGTTTTCGAGCGCATTCTGCGGGGAAGTCTAAGAATAATTCAATCTGATTAGAGATTTCAGAATTATTTACACCGTAAATAAAAGGAATAGTATTAAGGTATTCAACAGCAGAAACTTTATATTTTACCATAAATAATAGGAAGAAATTTGCACATTATATCCATACATCAAAAGTAATAAATAACTTATAATATCATATAATAAGTATCATCTTATTCAATTTTTGTAATTTTGCATCCAATTTAAAAATTTTAGAATGACATTAAGTTCTTTAACTGCAATATCACCAATTGATGGAAGATACAATTCTAAAACTAAAAGCTTACAAAAATACTTTTCAGAATCAGCATTAATAAAGTACAGAATAAAAGTTGAAGTAGAATATTTTATCAGTTTATGCCAGATTCCATTAAGTCAACTAAGAGAATTCCCCTCTGATAAATTTAATGATTTAAGAAATTTATATAACGATTTTTCAATTAACTCTGCAAAGAGAATAAAAGAAATAGAGAGCATAACCAATCATGATGTAAAGGCTGTTGAATATCTGATAAAAGAAGAATTTGATAATTTAGGACTTTCACAGTTTAAAGAATTTATTCATTTCGGACTTACATCCCAAGACATAAATAACACTGCTGTTCCACTCTCAATTAAAGATGCGTTTAATGATGTTTTCATTCCGGAACTTACTTCAGTCTTAGATAAATTAAAAGATCTTTCAGATAAATGGAAAGATATTCCTATGCTTGCCAGAACACATGGTCAAGCTGCATCACCAACAAAACTTGGAAAAGAAATATATGTTTTTTTAGAAAGAGTAGAAAAACAGATTGAGTTAATGAACAGCATTCCATTTTCTGCAAAATTTGGAGGAGCTACTGGTAATTTCAATGCACATCATGTTGCATTCCCTGAAATAAATTGGAAAGAATTTGGAAATAATTTTGTTGAGAATAGTTTAGGACTGAAAAGACAACAAACTACAACTCAGATTGAACATTATGATAATTTAGCTGCTTTAATGGATTCTATAAAAAGAATTAATAATATATTTATTGATTTATCAAGAGATATTTGGACTTATGTGAGTATGGATTACTTCAAGCAATCTATTAAGAAAGGAGAAGTTGGTTCTTCTGCCATGCCACATAAGATAAATCCAATTGATTTTGAGAATGCTGAAGGGAATTTAGCTATGGCAAATGCTATATATGAGTTTTTATCATCTAAACTGCCAATTTCTAGACTACAAAGAGATTTAACAGACAGTACAGTTTTAAGAAATATTGGAGTTCCTTTTGCTCATAATCTTATCGCATTCTCATCTCTAAATAAAGGATTAGAAAAATTGGTATTAAATGAAGAAAAGATTAGAAATGATCTAGATAACAACTGGGCTGTTTGTGCAGAAGCAATACAAACTATATTAAGAAGAGAATCATATCCTAATCCATATGAATCATTAAAGGATTTAACCAGAACAAACTCACATATAACTCAAGAAAGTTTATCTCTTTTTATTAACGGATTAGATGTAAGTGAAAAAATAAAAGAAGAGTTAAAAAGAATTAGTCCTTTTAACTATACTGGAATTTAGAAGGTAATTTTACACTTCTCAAGGAATTCATCCCAATTCCAAATAAAATGACTTAGGTATTTTCTTAATTCGTTAAACAAAACTGGGTTTGGTTCATTTTTTCTTTTCAAAAGTTCGGATTGGCAATCATTTATATTGTACTTATCAAAAACTGCAACCGCCATTGTTTCTATTGGATCAACTTGTTTTAGTAGTATATCGTTAAAATATGTTTCGTAATTTAAAAACAGATCCATTGAAATTTCGGTATCTTCATCTAGAAATAGGATTAATTCATCAACTATTTTATTTCTTAATTCTAAAGCTTCAGCATCTTCAAATTTAGTCGAGAGTAAATGTAAATTTCCAGAAAAAATTATCAATCTGAACCATTTTATTTCTTCATCTGAAATTTCAGGGCTTTTATCTAAATTATTATTTTTATTTAAGAAATTCTGTATTTCAGGGAATCCATCATTCACAACTTTATTTAGTGCAACTGCAAATATGTTTGCAGTATCCTTTACTGAAATTTTATCTTTTTTTGATATTCCGAAAAATTTTAACATTCTTATTATTTTAAATCAAAACTTTCTGATGTATATTTTACTATTTCATCTGCAATTGAAAGACATGATGTAGCTGCTGGAGAAGGTGCGTTTAATACATGAATATTTTTCTCGTTTTTTACAATTTTAAAATCGTCAATTACCTCTCCGTTATCACCAAGAGCCATTGCTCTAACCCCAGATCTCCCTGCTTTTATATCACTCATCTTTAATGATGGTAACATCTTTCTTAATTCTTTCAAAAATAATCTTTTTGAGAATGCTCTTCTATACTCATTGAGGCCAAATTTCCAATGATTTATGAACAACCTCCAAGTTCCAGAAAATGTTAGCGCATCTAAAGTGTCTTTTAAACTAAAATCAGTTTTTCCGTACCCCTCTCTTTTAAAAGTAAATACTGCATTAGGACCACATTCAATATTTCCATCAGTCATTCGGGTAAAATGAACTCCCAAAAATGGAAATTCAGGGTTTGGAACAGGGTATATAAGGTTATTTATTTTCTCTTTTGCATGATCTTCCAAGTCATAATAATCTCCTCTGAAACCAACAACTCTCATCTTTAGTTTCATATTATCTTTCTTCGCTAACCTATCCGAAAATAAACCTCCACAGAAAACAGTATGATACGTTTGAATATTACCTTGATTTGTTAATAAAACCTCATCCTTTACATCTAAAACTTTACAAAAGGTTTGTATCCTACTATTAGGATTAATCTGAATAATTAGATCGGCAAGTTTATTAGTTACAGCTTTATAATCAATAATTCCTGATTCCGGAACAAATAAAGCTGATACTCCTTCTGCAAATGGTTCTATATCCTTTATTTTATCCTTGCCTATTATCTGCAATCCAATTAGTCCGTTTTGTTCTCCTCTAATTTTTAATTCTGATAATCTATCTTGTTCAATCTTATTTGTAGCTAAAATAATCTTACCACAAACATCATGATCAATCTGATTTCTCTTAGCGAATTCTATAAGTTGTTTTCTTCCATCAACACAATTCTTTGCTTTAGAAGATCCTGGATTATAATATAATCCTGAATGAATTACTCCTGAGTTTCTTCCAGTTTGATGAAAGGCAAGCTCCTTCTCTTTCTCTAAAATAATAATATTTAATGTGGGGTATTTTAATTGAAATTTATATGCGGTTGCCAAACCAACAATACCTCCTCCAACTACTGCAAAATCATATTTCATCTCTTTCACAATGCAAAAGTAGCATTATACATTAGTATAGCAAATAGAATTCAATTATTCTTTTACAGAACAATATATAAAAGAATACTCATCAAATAAATCATCATAACCTTCATATCTTCCTTTAATGACTAACTCATCATTTGTTTTAATTTCTTTTGTTAGATTTATAGTTTCTACAGAAAACAAGAAGAAACTATCTAATGTAATATTGGTGAAATCTCCTTCTACATCAAGATTCTTAACTATTCCTTTTATATCAATTACTTTTCCTATATATTCTAAATGAACTTTTTGAAATTCAGAAGTTGAATTAAAGTGTTTTTCAGAATCCGAATACAAATAGTCTGTCGCTGGTTTTGAGATATATAAATAGGATAAAATACTTAAGACAGCAAAAAGAGAAAAGAATAGTAATATAAATTTTATTTTTGAACTCATTAATTAAAATTAAATGTTCTGGAAATATTAAATCCGAAATAAACCCCTCCATCATTCCACTTGTCTATATTCTGATGAACAAATCCCTTATCAGACATACGACTTGAATTAGTTGCAAATAATTGAAATACATGACCTCCTGTCTCAATATCTACTCCAATTGAAAAAGAATTAATAATGTCTTTGTTCCTAAATGGATGGATAATATCAGAATCATTCATAATTACGGGGACCCATTCAGAATTTATAGATACACCTCTATTGATCTTGTAACGACTTCCTATTCCTAAAGCCCAAG
>JABHQB010000126.1 GCA_018695965.1 Flavobacteriales bacterium
AGTGATGAAAGTTCTTTCAAAGGATTTAAGGTTGGCTGAATCTCAATCAATGAGTATCGCACAAAGAACAGTAAAAGAGAGATTGGCAAATGCACTTCTATCTAAAAAAGGTATTTTGGAAGAAAAAGAAGGGAAGGAGTTAATGTCCTTTACTATTTCCAGAAAAGATTTAGCTGATTTAATTGGTTGTGCCCCTGAAACAATCATCAGAATGTTGTCTCAACTTAAAAAAGAAGGGATTATTGCTCTTAATAAACGAGAAGTTGAGATTCTAGATCAGAATAAATTATATAAAATTGCACATAAATATAGGTAAGTATTTTAGCTTACAAATAATGAATTCATGATATTTGTCAGTGTTTCTTATTTATTTGTTATTTTTCTTTGCCATTGGAATAAAAATCAATGGAAAACACATTACTTATAGAAAACATCCTTTCTTTAAAGAAAGAGAAAAACGCAATTATTCTTGCACATTATTATCAAGATCCATCAATACAAGATATTGCAGATTTTGTTGGAGATAGTTTAGGGTTATCTCATGAAGCAAAAAATACTGATGCAGATCTTATTGTTTTTTCAGGAGTGCATTTTATGGCAGAAACTGCAAAAATTATTAATCCTAATAAAAAAGTTATTTTACCTGATATGGATGCAGGTTGCTCTCTTGCAGATTCCTGTCCTCCAAAGGATTTTGAACAGTTTATAAAGCGACATCCAGACCATATAGTAATCTCGTATATAAATTGCTCTACAGAAGTAAAAGCGTTAAGTGATATTATTTGTACTTCTTCAAATGCATTTAGGATAATAAATTCATTACCTAAGGAACAAAAAATAGTATTTGGTCCTGATAAGAATTTAGGAGCTTATTTAGCAAGAGAGAGTGGGAGAGAATTGGTCTTGTGGGATGGAGTTTGTATTGTTCATCAAGAATTCTCGGAACAAGAGATTTTATCTCTTAAGAGAAAGTACCCAAACTCTAAATTAGTTGCTCATCCAGAGTGTACTTCCTATGTATTGGATTATGCTGATTTTATTGGTTCTACAACTGCAATGTTGGAATTTATAAAAACAGATTCTGCTACAACTTATATAGTAGCTACTGAGGCATGTTTGTTACATCAAATGAAAAAAAATAGTCCTGAAAAAAAGTTTCTTCCTGCCCCTGTAGTAAGTACTTGTAGTGCTTGTAATCAATGCCCTTATATGCAAATAAATACACTTGAGAAGCTATATAAGTGTATGAAAGAAGAATCTCCAGAAATTTTAATAGATGAAAAGCTAAGGTTACGAGCGTATCAATCGGTACAGAAAATGATGAAGATATGAAAACAGATTTTTTAGTTATAGGTTCTGGGATAGCAGGATTAAGTTTTGCTTTAAAAGTTGCAGAAAAGCAGCCAGAATCCTCAATTACTATAATAACAAAGTCATCAGAAACAGAAGGAAGTACTAAGTATGCACAAGGTGGTATTGCAGTAGTTTCTGATTTTGATAATGATTCATTTAAAAATCATGTTGAAGATACAATTTTAGCTGGAGATGGTTTGTGTAATCCAGAAATTGTAAACTTTGTGGTAGAACAAGCTCCTATTAGGATTAAAGAACTTATAAATTATGGAGTTAATTTTGATCAAGATAATAAGCAGAAATATGATTTAGCAAAGGAGGGAGGCCATTCTCAAAAAAGAATAATTCATAAACAAGATTGTACTGGATTAGCAATAGTTGAATCTTTATTGAAAAGAATAAAGACATATAAAAATATACAGATAATAAATCACCTTTTTGCCCTTGACCTAATAGTTAAAAATGGTTCTTGTTTTGGAGTTTGTACTCAAGATGTCAATACTTGTGAAATCAAAAATATATTTGCTAAAAAAACCTTACTCGCTACAGGTGGGGTAGGACAAGTCTTTCAGTTTACTACTAATCCTATAGTTTCTACAGCAGATGGTATTGCTATGGCAAAAAGAGCTGGGGCAAACATTAGTGATATGGAGTTTATTCAATTTCATCCTACAGCATTATACAATCCACATCAATCTCCTTCTTTTCTGATTTCGGAAGCGGTAAGAGGTAAAGGAGCTATTTTGAGAACTGTAAATGGGATAAGGTTTATGAAAAACTACCATAAAGATGAGGAAATGGCAACAAGAGATATTGTTGCTAGAGCAATTGAAACGGAGATAAAAAAAACAATTGTGAATTATGTCTTTTTAGATTGTAGTACAATTTCTAATAAAGAGTTTGAGAAACACTTTCCTAATATAAAGAAGAGATGTGAAAAATTAGGCTTAGATTTAAGTGCAGGTTCGGCTCCTGTTATGCCTGCAGCACATTTTTTATGTGGTGGTATTAATACTGATATAAATGGAAAAACGAATATACACAATCTTTATGCCTGTGGTGAGTGTGCAAATACAGGCTTTAATGGAGCAAATAGGCTTGCTTCCAATTCTCTATTAGAATCTTTGGTTTTTGCACATCAATGTGCAATAGATACATTAGAAGATATAGAAATGGATATAGAGGTTTGTAATAATGTGTTTGATGAAAATAAAAAATATTTTTATCCACAAGAGAAAATAAAAGAGAAGTCAGTAGAGATAAGGAAAATGATGAGTAAAAATGTTGGAGTTTTTACTAATAATAAATTATTAAATCAAGCAAGTTTGTTTATGAAAAAAATGGAAAAAGATATACTTGAAATTCAACA
>JABHQB010000127.1 GCA_018695965.1 Flavobacteriales bacterium
AGGAGGAGCAATGTTTGGTTATTTATATATTATCCTGCTAAAAAAAGGATATGATATTTCTTTAAACTTCTATAATATTATAGGGTTTTTCAATTTTACTAAAACTAGAAAACCAAGAAAGAAAAGTAGAAAAAAGAGAAGTTCAAAAGGAAATGACGATCTTTTCAGAAGCAAGAAATCTGAAAAACAAAAAAAGATAAATATTGTTTTAGAAAAAATATCAAAATCTGGTTATGACAGCCTAACAAAAGAAGAAAAAGAACTCCTTTTTAAAGAAAGTAAATAATGAAAAAATTATTTCATTATACCATCTTCTTTATTAACTCATTTGCACTATTCGGAATATTATTTTCTTTAATATCTCCTTTTATAAATCCGAATGTATTTTGGCCAATTTCATTTTTTGGATTGTTTTTTCCTGTTTTTGTAATCATTCTATTTATATTCTCTATATTCTGGTTTTTCTACAATAGAAAATATATGTGGATCAATCTGATCTTTCTATTGATATCTACTCCTTATTTAAGTAGATTTATCTCTATTAACTCATCAGATGACAGTAACGGGGAAGAGATCAATATTATGTCCTACAATGTAAGGTTATTTGATAAGGATAATTTGTTGAAAATTGAGAATGTATATGAAGAAACAATGAAATTTGCAAATAAAGAGGAAGTGGATATTTTTTGCATACAAGAATACGATAACCCTAAAAAAGATATAAATTCTAATTTTAAATATTCTACAATAGACTTAGAGGGCAGTAAAGAAAATCCACATATGGTAATTTACAGTAATTATGAGATTATTAATGACACTATAAATAATGGAATGGAGGATATGCATAATACTTGTATCTTTTCTGATATTGCAACTAAAACTGGTACCATTAGAGTATATAATGTTCATTTAGCTTCCAATTTTTTTAGTAATGATGACCTGAGATTCATGAGTTCTCCAGAACTAGAGACAGATAAAGCTTTAGGAGTTACAAAACGTCTTAGAAAATCGTTTGAATTAAGAGGAAAAGAGGTTCAGATAATTAAGAGACATATTGACAACTCTCCTTACCCTACAATAATATGTGGAGATTTTAACGACACTCCTGTTTCCTATGCTTATCAGAATCTAAGGGAAAAGAAACTAGATGGATTTATTGAATCAGGAAATGGATTTGGAGCAACTTTCACTAAAATACCTTTCCTAAGAATTGATTATATTTTATATGACAAACAATTCTCAAGTTCTGACTTCATTACTCATCAAGAAATTCTATCGGACCACAAAGCAGTAAGTTGTAAAATAAAACTAGATTAACTTAATTTATCAGAAACTGCATTCATTGCAATAGCTGATTTCTCTACTTTCATTTTTACGTCATAATTTTCTAGAATTACTGAAGATTCTTTTACGTCAATTATTTTACCATGTATACCTCCAATGGTAATAATCTGATCACCTTTTTTTAATTCAGCTCTAAATTTGTTTTCTCTTTTCTGTTTTTTTACTTGAGGACGTATCATAAAAAAATACATCACAACAAAGATAAGGGCAAAGAAGATAAATTCTGGATTCATAATATTTTAGTTTTCAGAAGGTAACACCATACCTTCTATGGTTAATATTTTAATACTCGGTGTAGCATTAGTTGTTAATGTAATGTTATTTTTCTGTTCTCCTATCTTGTTACTATTAAAAGTAACTTTTATACGTTCTTTATTACCCGGTTTAATAATTTCTTTCGGATATTCTAATTTAGTACATCCACAACTTGCTTTTCCATTTGTAATTATTAAATTTCCAGTTCCTGTATTTTGTATTATAAACTCTATGTTTTTATCTTTTCCCTGAATACTCTCTCCAAAGTTAATGGTTTCATCTCCTACAATAGTTATTTCTGCTCCATTATCAATTAAATTGTCATCTATCTTATCTTCAGAATTGGAACATGAGAAAAATAAAAAACAAATAGATATGTAAACTAATATTCTCATAATTAAACTAATCCTCTCCCTACTTTTTTTACTTTTCCTTCTCTTGTATACTGAGATACAATTTTATCCAAAACCCCATTAATAAACACCTTTGAATTTTGAGTGCTATAGTATTTCGAAATCTCGATATATTCATTAAAAGAAACTTTTATTGGCATCTCTTTAAAAGAAATCACTTCTGTAAGAGCCATTTTTATCAATAATAAATCCATCTTCGAGATTCGTTCTAATTCCCAATTTTTTACTTTACTTTCAATCAATTGTTCAAACTCATCTGCATTATTAATTGTTTTTCTGAACAAGTCAATAGCAAATTTCTTATCGTCATTATTCTTAAAAACATCTGTAACTAAAGAGTTGTTATTATTTTCTTTCATATTATTTATCTGCCCCTTTAGGAACATAGAAACAAAAGGTAAATCATCTGTCCAGAAAATACTTTTTTCTTGTAAAATGAAATGGAAAATATCATTATCTAATATGTATTCATTTAACATAATCTGAACAAATTTCTTATCATGATTAAAGTCATCTTTCTTATTATTCAAATAATCAGAATATTGTTGGCTTTTGTACATCTCCACAAAAACTTTTCTAATAATATCTAAATCATTTTTTCTCCAAATAGATGAGATTCTACTAACTTTTTTATTAAGAAATTCATCTTCTTTTAAAGCAGTTATAATTCTATTATTAAGAAATTTCGTGTTCGGATTTAAATCCTCTTTAGAAGGGATATATTTAGTTTTGTTTTCCTCTAAAAAATCAGTTGCATATGTATGTAGTTCTATAATAAAGGAAATAATAATAATATGTAACTCAGATATACTTCTGATATCTTTTGCCATTTCCTTTTCAGAGATTGATATTTCATTGCTGGGATTAGAAAAGTAAGAATACAAAGATTGCATTACTTTTAACCTAATGTGTCTTCTAGCAATCATGTGTTATTTATTTTCCTGTATTCTTTGCTCTGCAATAAGCAAAGCTGCTTGATGAGTAGTAATATCTTCATCTTCTGCTTTTAGTAGAATCTCTAATGTCGTATCGTAAATCTTCTTTGTTCTTAATAGAGATTCTTCTCTTTGGTATCCACTAATTTCAGAATATACATTTATTAATCCACCAGCATTAATTAAGAAATCTGGAGCATAAACTATTCCTTTATCTTTTATCATTTTTCCATGAAGTACCTCATCAGATAACTGATTGTTTGCAGCACCTGTAATAATCTGACATTTTAATCTGTTTATTGTATCAGTATTTAAAGTTGAACCTAGTGCACAAGGAGCGTAAATATCCATATCCATATCGTAAATACTATCTGCCTTAATAATTTCAGCTCCATATTTTTCAGCAACCTCAGCTAGTTTTAAGTCATTAATATCAGTAATATACACCTTAGCTCCTTCTTCAGTTGTATGTTTCACTAAAGTTTCACCAACATGACCAACTCCTTGAACTAATATCGTTTTTCCTTCTAAAGAATCAGAGCCCCATTTAAATTTTGCAGATGCCTTCATGCCCATATAAACACCATAAGCAGTAACAGTAGAAGGATCTCCACTACCTCCCATGGACTCCGGAATACCTGTAACATGTTTAGTTTTTTCTCTAACATATTCCATATCCTGTGTATTCATACCAACATCCTTAGCTGTAATATATTTACCTCCTAAGCTATCAACATATTCCCCGAATTTCTTTATTAAGGATTTTGTTTTAATTTTTGAAGCATCACCAATAATTACCGCTTTACCTCCTCCTAAATTTAATCCTGAGATAGATGCTTTAAAAGTCATCCCTCTTGATAACCTTAACACATCTTGCAAAGCTTCTTCTTCAGATGAATAATTCCACATTCTGGTACCACCAAGTGCTGGACCTAAGGTTGTATCATGAATTGCTATTATCGCTTTTAAACCTGTAACTTTATCATTACAGAAAATGACTTGTTCGTGTCCCATTGTTTCCATCTTCCTAACTACATGATTAGAAACTTTTTCTTCTACATTCATCATTATGTCAAATATTTTTTATTAATACAATTTCTTCTAAAAAAATTGAAATTTATCCGTTTTTTAAACGGTTTGCAAAATTAGTTATTATTTTTGGCCTACCAAAATGAAACACTAAATTAGAATTGAAGAATCTTTTCCATCTGAACAAATACCTTTTTAAGTATAAAACACTTCTTATAATTGGATCGATATTTATTCTGATTTCAACTATTTTCGCTCTTTATCCGGCAGAATTTGTAAGGCATTCATTCGATAATATACAAGATAATTTATCCAACCCTACCATTAGAAACTCTATTCATACAACTTTATTAAAATACGGAGGACTCATAGTACTTTTTGCGGTAATGAAAGGAATATTTATGTTCTTCATGAGACAAACTATAATTGTAATGAGTAGAAGAATTGAGTTTGATTTGAAAAACGAAATCTACAGAAAATACCAGGATCTTAGTTTGTCTTTTTACAAGAAGAACAACACTGGTGATTTGATGAATAGAATAACGGAAGATGTTAACAGAGTAAGAATGTATTTAGGTCCTGCAATGATGTATGCTATTAATATGTTCTTTCTATTCTCTTTAGTTATTTGGAAGATGTTTAGCATCAATACTACTCTTACTTTATATGTTTTAATTCCTTTTCCGGTATTAGCTTTTGCGGTTTATTATGTAAGTAATCAAATAAATAGAAAAAGTGAAGTAGTACAAAGCAAACTTTCTGATTTAACATCAATTTCTCAGGAGACTTTTAGTGCTATAAACGTTATTAAAATTTTCAGGAATGAAGAAAATTCCTTTAAATATTTTTATTCAGAATGTAAAAACTACACTAAAAAACAACTACAGCTTGTTTCGGTAGAAGCTTGGTTTTTCCCTCTAATCATTTTACTTATCGGGATTAGCACTATTACTACAATATACATAGGAGGATTAGAAAGTTTTAAAGAAGATGGTATAACAACCGGAAATATTGCGGAATTTATTATTTATGTAAATATGCTAACCTGGCCAGTAGCGTCAGTTGGTTGGGTAACTTCCTTAGTACAAAGAGCGGAAGCTTCTATGGAACGAATAAATGAATTTTTAGACACTAAATCTGAAATTGTTAACCCTACTAATGAAAGAACAGATATCATTGGAGATATACAGTTTAAAAATATTAGTTTCACCTATCCTGATACTGGAATCCAGGCACTGAAAAACATAAATTTTACATTGAAAGAAAATGAAACTTTAGGAATTTTCGGGAAAACTGGGAGTGGAAAATCTACCATTGCAAATCTGATGTGCAGATTGTATGATTCTTCTGAAGGAGATATAAGCTTTGGAGAACAGGATATAAGAAAACTGAACCTATCTGATTTAAGACAAAATATTGGTTATGTTCCACAAGATGGATTTTTGTTCTCAGGAACTGTAAATGAGAACATTAGTTTTGGAAAAGATGAGTTTACAGAAGAAGAAATAAAACAAGCTGCTAGAATTGCTGAAATAGAGGACGAAATAGAAAATTTTTCAAAGAAATATAAAACTATTATTGGAGAAAGAGGAGTTCAACTTTCTGGAGGACAAAGACAAAGAATTTCTATTGCTCGAGCTATTTTCATAAACCCTGCTATCTTTATTTTTGATGACAGTCTCTCTGCGATTGACG
>JABHQB010000128.1 GCA_018695965.1 Flavobacteriales bacterium
AGCAGATTGAAACTTTTTGTGGTATATTTTTCGGTCGATAGAGGAAAATAAATGGGGATATCGTATGAAAATAAGATCGTGAATTGTAACAACTGATTTTATATTTGTTTTTTCTATTCCTAGTGGTATTTCGTGAGAGAGTCCATGATATATGTCAATTTCATCCTGAACTAGGTCCTTTGTAATGTTTTTATTACGCCAATATTTTTTAAACAGATTCCCGACAAATGAAAATGGAGTACGAACAAAAATATTTTTTTTGTTTTTTAGGAAAGAGATTTGTTTGTTCTCTTTTGCTTTTGGGGTGTATAAGAAATAATCATTTTCTGGGTATAAGAGAGATAGTATGCGAATAGAATCACGAGAATAGTTGCCTAAACCTGTACTGTTATAAAATGCTCGTTTTGCGTCAAATCCTATTCTCATTTCTAATAAAATCAATAAAAGCAAATATAGAATAAATTCTTTCTTTAGATATGGTTTTATTCTTTCAGATTTATTAAGTTTGTAGTCCAAAAAAAGAGAATGAAAAATTTTATTTTTTTATTAATAGTAAGTATTTTTATGAGTTGTGGCACATCAACTGTAATGGTAAATGTACAAAGACCAGCAGACATTAGTGTTCCGCAAACAGTACAAGATGTTGTAATAGCAAATAGATCTATTGCCGGAAAAGGGAATAAGGCAGGAAATATTTTAGAAGGAATCTTCTCTGGAGAAGGAATTGGAGCCGACAAAAAAGGTTCGGAATATTGTATGTTGGGGCTTACTAATATGCTGCAGAATTCCGAGAGATATAATTTAAAAAATGCAGGAGATATTGTGCTTAATGGAACAGGAACTTCAACGTTTCCTCCTTTATTATCATGGTCGGATGTAGAGTCAGTTTGTAGTTCGTATGGTGCAGACGCACTAATAGTACTTTCTACTTTTGATTCTGACTCTAGAATATTTGAAGGTCAATCAGTGGTTAGAACAAAAAAGGTGAAAGGTGCAAAAATTAAAGTAGTTGAATATCCTGTAACTTTGATTATGGAAATAGAAAGCGGATGGAGAATTTATGATTTAACTACTAAAAAGATAGTTGATGTTAGCAGCTTTACTGAAGTGAAGGAGTTTTATTCTAAGGGATCTAGTTATAATAATGCAAGATTAAGTCTTCCTTCAAAAAGATCTGCATTAAAAGAATCTGGTGTTTTTGCCGGAGAGAAATATGGATTTAGAATTACACCTATTTGGATAAAAGTTTCAAGAAGCTATTATATTGGAAAAGCGGAAGAATTAAAATTAGCAAAAAACTATGTAAAAAGAGGTGATTGGGATCAGGCAATTGAAATTTGGAAACCACTTACCGAAAACATCGATATAAAAACTTCCAGAAGAGCTTATTTTAATCTAGCTCTTGCTTCAGAAATAAAAGGGAGTTTACAAACAGCAGTTGACTATGCTAAAAAATCAGAACAAATGGGAGAGAAAAAAGCATCTTCATACATCATTACTCTTAAAAAAAGAATGAGAGATGAAGAAAGATTAAAAGAACAATTAAATAACTAATTAAAAACAACTTAAAACAAAAAAATTATGGAAAATCAAGGTTTACCAAGAGTATTAGTGTTCGTATTATTAGGTGTAATAACACTTTTTATATTTGGATCCCAAATGTATACAAATATTCAGCCTGGACAAAAAGGAGTAAAGTTTTATACTTTAGGGGAAGGATTGGATACTGAAGTAACTTATGGACAAGGAATGAATTTTTACTTTCCTTGGAATAAAATGATTGTATATGATGTTAAAACACAAATGTATCCTGTTACAGTAGACGGTAAAGATACAAATGGAGTTCAATGTGCTCTTGCTATGAATATTATATATCACCCTGTAGAAAATGAGATTGGTCTCTTACACAATGAAGTAGGTGAAGATTATCTAAATAAGTTGATTAAACCCAAGATAGGAGATATTGCATTAACAGTTATTAAAGAATATACTTATGATCAGATCATCTCTAATAAGAAAGATGAATTAAAAGTACGTATAGAAAACATGATGCAAGATGAGTTATTGGAAAGACATATAGTTATAGAAGAGATTAAAATTAGCGACATTATTATTTCTGCTGATATAGAAAAAGCAATTACTGAGAAGGTGGAAGCGGAGCAACTCGCTCTTAAACAACAATATGTATTAGACAAAGAGCTTCAAGAGGCGGAAAGAAAACGAATTGAAGCTCAGGGTATCTCTGATTTTCAAGCAATTGTTAATCAAACTATTACTTCCCAGTTGTTAAAATGGAAAGGTATTGAAGCTACTCAGGAAATTGCAAAATCAACCAATTCTAAAGTAATTGTGATTGGTAATGGAGATGGAGATTTGCCAATAATACTAGGAGGAGATAACTAATTATAATAAATCAAAATATAAAAAATGAAAAAATTAATATTACTTATGTTGGTAGCTATGGTCCCATTCTTAACTATGGCTCAAAAAAGAACAAAAAAAGGAAAAGACACAAAAATTGAAACAACAGACAAATCTTCTGATGCAAAAGCAACTTTTATGATACTTAAAGGTGTAGAAATAGATATGTTTGAGATGGATCAGGTAGGAATGGACCAGAAAGAAATTGAAGACAGAAAGAGATCTGATATTACTTTAGATGGAATGATTCAAAGACATAGTAATCCATCATCATCTTTCCATTTTAGTTATGATATTGGTGGTGAAAGCTCTAAAGAATCAGAATATTTTACAAAGTCTTCTAGGGGTTTTAGATCTATGGCTCAGGCGGTTCATCATGCTCAAAAATCTGGATGGAATTTTGTAAATTCTACCATAGTTATTGATGATATGATTACTATTCATTATTATTATATGAAAAGATAATTCGTTATAAATTTTTAATAATTAATCCCAGAACAATGTTCTGGGATTTTTTTTGAATGTATAAGAAAGAAATAACATATAAATTATTGTCTGACTTTTTTTCCTTATTTTTGCTATTAATCAAAAAAGATTACAATGAAATTAAAAAATATATTTTTATCCATTTTCTTAGTATTTTCATTTAACATATCTGCTTTAGATATCAATATTAGTGAAGGAGAAACCTATTTTTCGGTAACAAATAAAACTCTTTCCGAATTTAGTTTTATAAACTCAGTTTCTGATGTAACAACTATGATTGTGAAAACAGAGGAAGGAGAATTTGTGAAATTAATAGTTCCCGCTTACAATTCCGACTCAAAAAATGGAGAAGCAGAACTTCCTGTATTACAAAAATTAATCAGGGTTCCTTTTGGTTCAGAAATTGCAGTAAAGATTATTAACTTAGAGGAAAAAACAATAAATCTTTCAGATTACGGATTTAGCATTCCAGTTTTTCCAAATCAACCATCTATATCAAAAAGTGCAACTGACATTCCATTTTATTTTAATGAAGAATATTACAATTTAGATAAGTTTACCGGAAATAATATTGTAGAAACTGAACTTTTAGGTAAAATGAGAGGTCAGCAGTTAGCAAGACTTTCGGTTTCACCTTTTTCATATAACCCAACTAAAAATGAATTAAAAGTAGTAACTAAGGTAGAGGTAAAAATTATTTTCAAAAATATTGATGTAAATACTGATAATGCAAACAGAATAAAATATTATTCGCCAGAATTTGAGAGTTTGTTAAAGACTTGTATAAATAATACTCCGATTACAGGAAAAGATGTTATTACAACTTATCCTGTAAAATATGTAATTATATCAGACCCTCAATTTCAGGCAGCTTTACAACCTTTAGTAGATTGGAAAACTAAAAAAGGATTTATGGTACTTGAAGGATATACAAATGATCCTTTGGTAGGAAATACTACCGCATCTATTCATGCTTATTTGCAAAATATGTATGATAATGCTACTGTTATTGATCCTGCACCAACTTACTTACTTATTGTAGGAGACAATGCAGAAGTTCCATCATTCAATACAGGGCAACACGTTTCGGATATGTATTATTGCGAGTTTGATGGGAATGGAGATTTTTACCCAGAAATGTATTATGGAAGACTTTCTGCTACTTCCGCTGCAGAAGTTGAAATTCAGGTAAATAAAACATTAACACACGAACTATATACTTTTACTGACCCTTCTTTTTTAGATGAAGTAGTTTTAGTAGCTGGAGTAGATGCAAGTTTTGCTCCTATACATGGAAACGGACAAATAAATTATGGAACTGATAATTATTTTAATGTTGCTCATAATTTGACAATTCATAATTATCTGTACGGATCAGGAAGTCCTATTACTTCAGATATGCCAGCAGCATCTGCTGCTATTATTGCAGATGTAAGTGCTGGAGTAGGATTTGCAAATTATACTGCACATTGCGGTAGTTCCGGATGGTCGGACCCTTCTTTTGAAAACTCTGATGTAAATGGATTGCAAAATAATGATCGGTTTGGATTTATGATAGGTAACTGCTGTCAGTCAAATAAATTTGATGATAATGTATGTTTTGGAGAGAAAATTCTAAGATCTAACAATAAAGGAGCTGTTGGTTATATTGGAGGAAGTAATAATACTTATTGGGATGAGGATTTTTGGTGGGCTGTTGGTAGTACATCAAATGTTACTGCAAATCCTACATATGCTGGAACGGATTTAGGAGTATATGATTGCTTAATGCACGAAAACGGAGAATCTCAAGCTGATTGGTTTTACACCGCTGGTCAAATGATTCATTCCGGAAATTTAGCAGTCACACAAGCAGGAGGATCTGAACAATACTATTGGGAGATTTATCATTTGATGGGAGATCCATCTTTAATGCCATATATTGGAGTCCCTACTATTCTTACTGTTTCTCATGGGACTGCAACCCCTGTTGGTACAACTACTTTTTTAGTTAATACTGAAGAGAATGCATATGTAGCAATTTCAATGAATGGAGTGTTATTAGATGCACAACTTGCTGGTCCAACAGGAGTTGTAAACTTAACATTTACTGCTTTGTCAAATGTAGGTACTGCAGACATTGTGGTTACAAAACAATTTAAACAACCATATATTAGTACGGTAAATATTATTTCTCCAAATGCTCCATTTGTTATTTATAACTCACACAACTTAAACGACCCAACAGGAAACAATAATTTGGAGGCGGATTATAACGAACTTATTGAGTTAGATGTAGAATTAAATAATGTGGGGAGCCAACCAACTCAGAATGTAAATGTTATAATTTCTACTTCAGACATGTATGTAACTTTAATTGATAGTACTGATTTTCTGGCTACTGTAAATGCAAACAATACAATCAATATTGCGTCTCCTTTTACTTTCCAGGTAGCTAATTTTGTTCCAGATCAACATCTTGTAACTTTTAATTTAACTATTACGGATAATCAGGCAAATACTTGGAATTCAACATTATTTGTAACACTCAATGCTCCTGTTTTAGGAGATGTATTCTTTACAATAGATGATGCTATTTTAGGAAATGGAAATGGAAAATTAGACGCAGGTGAAACTTTAGACTTAATAGTGGATGTGGAAAACTCTGGCCATGCTGAGATAATGAATATGAATGCAGTACTAAGTACTTTGTCATCTTATGTAACGATAAATAACCCTCTTGGGGTAACCGTAAATAGTTTAACTCCCTTACAACAACAATCAACAGTATTTAATATTACAGTTAACTCTAATACACCAATAGGTAACCTTGCAGAATTTCCATTTGACTTTACAGATGGTACTTATACCCATACAAATACATTTGCGAAAACAATAGGTATTATTGATGAAGATTATGAAACAGGAGACTTTACTCAATATTCATGGATTATGGATCCATCTTTTCCTTGGGTTATTTCAACCAATAATCCTTATGAAGGAACAAATTGTAGTCGTTCAGCATTGAATCAGCCAGATAATACAGATTCTGAGTTGTCGATTGATTTAAATATTCTTGCTGCGGGAGATATTTCATTTTATAAAAAGATGTCTTCGGAACAAGATTATGATTTCTTAAAATTTAAAATAAACAGCCAGAAAGTAGGAGAGTGGTCTGGAATTGACGCAGGTTGGAGTTTAGTCAGTTTTCCAGTTAATGCTGGGCAGAACACTTTTAAATGGGAATATGATAAAGATGGAGGTTTCTCAGAAGGTCAAGATTGTGCATTTGTAGATTATATTGTTTTTCCACCTATTGATTTAGGAACTGTTTCATTAGAAGAAAACTTTACAAATATTAAATTATACCCTAATCCGACAATGGGAAGCTTTGAAATTACGTTTTCGGATAATAAAAATCATACTGCGTTAATTTATGACTTCAATGGTAAACTTATCTACTCTGAAAATTCTTCAGAAAACATTAAGTTTGATATTTCCAAAAATGCTACTGGAACTTATACGGTAAAAATAATGCCGGAAGGAATTACTTATCAGATTGTTAAAAAATAGTGGCAAAAGCTGTTGGTATTGATTATGGAACTAAAAGAATTGGAATTTCAATTTCTGATTCTTCTCAGATTATAGCAACATCACTTTGTGCGATAGAAAACAAACATATCTTTTCCTTTCTGAAAGAGCTTCTAGAAAAAGAAGAGGTAGATACGATTGTAATTGGTGAAGCTAAAAACCTAGATACTAACGAAACAGATAGTAGTAAACAGATTTATCAGTTTGTTGAAAAACTAAAAAATCAATTTCCAAAAATCCTTATTAAAACTATTGATGAAAGGTTTACTTCAAAAATTGCTTTTCAATCTATAATTGATTCAGGGATTAAAAAGAAAAAAAGAAAAAATAAATCCTTAATTGACAAGGTTAGTGCAACTATCATTTTACAAGATTATTTAACTTACAAATAATTTCTTTTTCTTATTAAAACTATGTAATATTGTAGTTCAAGAACTAAAAAATATTATTATGAAAAAACTTTACTTTCTATTTTTAGCTAGTTTACTAGCTCTTAACGCAAATTCTCAAGCAAGTTTTTGTGAAGATTTTGAATTGTATTCTAATGGAACTCCAATTGCAGAGACATCTAAAAATTGGAATACTTGGGGAGAATTAATGCCTCCTTATGCGATAGCTCCTTTTATTGACGATGCAAATGTTGTTACTCCACCAGTTTCTCCTGGAACTAATTCTCTATATCTTAATGATGCGACAGGGGCTGGAGGTCCGCAAGACGTAGTGTTAATGTTTGATACTACACAAAATATTATTTCTACAACACCTTTATCAACTCCATATACTACAGGAACTTTAGATTTTTCTCAAATGATGTATATTATACCTGGTAAAACAGGATATTTTAATTTTCAAGCAGAGAATGAACCAGGAATATCTTGGGCATTAGAAGTTAACTTTGATGCAATTGGAGGAATTATAATGAGTAATACCAGTGCAACAACATTTAATTGTACATATCCTGCAGCAGGAACATGGTTTGAGATAGCTTTTGATATTGATTTATCAAATAATATATGGGAAGTGTTTATTGATGGAGTCTCTCAAGGTTCATTCTCTAATTCTATTAATCAAATAGCATCATTAGATTTGTACCCTGGAGTATCTTCTGAATATTATGTAGATGATGTTTGTTATTCTTATGATACTACACAAATAGTATTGCCTGGATTGGATTTAGCAGTCTCAAATATTGGTGCAATTAGTGGTTTAGATGGACAAAATAGAGATGTAACAGTTGAAGTAACTAATTTTGGTATAAATCCTGTAACCTCTTTTGATATTGATTTCCTTTATAATGGTAATACAATTACTGATAATATACTTGGATTAAATCTAGGAACAGGAGCTATCACTACCGTGACCATTACTAATCCGATTACATTAGTCAACGGAACATACACCGGTATAGCAACTGTATCTAATGTAAATGGGATAATGATTGATGATAATCCATCTAATGATACTTCATCAATACAAATAACATCTATTACTCCGACTCCCGGTAAATTGGTTATTGGAGAACAAGCTACTGGAACACCTTGTTTTGGATGTCCAAGAGGTATTGTCGCTGCTAATGAAATGGAAAGAGATTATAATGGTTATTTTCAATCAATATCTATACATACAGAATCAGGAGATCCAATGAAAGTTGGAGCAGCTATAGATTATTCGAATGGATTAAATAATTATATTACAGGTCCACCAGGACCGCCAAGTCTAGCATCTATAGGAAATCCTCCAGATCCTGGATTACAACAAGGAGCTCTTGTTGATAGAGGAACTGAAATTGATCCATCTGCTTTTCGGGATCATTTTCTTTCAAAAATAATTTCACCTGTTTCAGCTATTTTTACAGCAGATGCTAATGCAACTGGAAATGTTATTGATGTTCAAATTACAACAACTATTACTTCTGCGATAAATGGAGATTGGAAATTTGCTTGTGCACTTATAGAAGATAGTGTAACAGGTACTGGAGGAAGTTGGTATCAAGCTAATAAATATGGAGATTTAGGTATTTCTTTAATAGATGTAGATGGTACTGATTGGGGAGTTCTTCCATCTTGGGTTCCATCTATGATATATCGTAATGTTAGCAGAGAGATTCTCCCTTCTTTTGAAGGAGGGTTATTGCCGAATGGATCTTATAATGTTGGTGATGTATTTACTCAGGATTTCCAATTTACTGCTGATCCGACATGGGACATAAATAGTATGTATGTAGTAGGAATGTTATTAAATCCGAACGGAATAGTTGATAATGCAGTTTATTCACCAGTATCTATTGCGACTTATGTAGAAAATGTTTCTTCTACCACATCTTTTAATATTTATCCTAATCCTGCAGTTTCTACAACTACTTTACTGATAAATTTAGATACGGAAAAAGAAGTTTCTATTTCCGTAAAAAGTGTTGAAGGAAAATTAATTACTAAAGGAGAATATGGAACAATGATTGGTTCTCATTCTTTGACGTTTGATGTTTCTGACTTTGCTAATGGAGTTTACATAATTGAGGCAATTGTTGGAAATGAAGTAATTGTTAAGAAATTTATAAAAGAATAATTTTAAATAAATATAAAATAAAAACCATCTGAAAAGATGGTTTTTTTTATAATTTCTTTTTTAAATATTTAGCAGTAAAAGATATTTTGTTCTTTATTAAATCTTCCGGAGTTCCTCCAAAAACAATATTACCACCTTTATCACCACCTTCAGGCCCAAGGTCAATAATCCAATCAGCACATTTTATTACATCAAGGTTATGTTCAATACAAATAACCGAATGGCCTTTTTTTATGAGTTCATTAAAAGATGTAAGTAATTTATTAATATCATGAAAATGTAGTCCTGTAGTTGGCTCATCAAAGATGAAAATAATTTTCTCGGAATTTTCTCCTTTACCTAAAAATGATGCTAATTTTATCCTTTGTGCTTCTCCACCAGAAAGCGTAGAGGAAGATTGACCTAGTTTTACATATCCTAATCCTACATCTTGTAGAGGTTGTATTTTCTTATTTATTTTTTCTTCTCCGTTTTTAGTAAAGAAAGTAAGTGCTTCATCAACTGTTAGGTCTAAAATATCAGAGATGTTTTTATCAGAGAATTTTACTTCTAATATTTCATCTTTAAATCTATTTCCTTTACACTCATCACAAAGTAGATGAACATCTGCCATAAACTGCATTTCTACAGTTGTTTCTCCTTCTCCTTTACAATTATCGCATCTACCTCCATCTACATTAAATGAAAAGAATCCACTCTTATAATCTCTACTTTTTGATAGTTTCTGATTTGAAAATAGAGAACGAATTTCATCATAAGCTTTTATATATGTAATTGGATTAGATCGTGAAGATTTCCCGATAGGATTCTGGTCGACAAACTCCATTTTAGAATATTTATTCGTGTTGATGTGAGATTCTTTATAGTTTCTTTTTGTGGCAGTGTATCCGTTAAATCTTTGTTCTAATGCTGGTTTTAGAGCTTCTCTTATCAGAGAAGATTTTCCAGAACCACTTACTCCAGTTATTAAAGTGAAACATTCTAAAGGAATTTCAATATTCATATTTAAAATATTATTAATATTAACTCCTTCTAATTTTACAGAATGTTTCCATTTTCTTCTTTGTTCTGGAACTTCAATTTTCAGTTCTCCACTAAGATATTTAGTAGTTAAACTTCTTTTTTCTTTATAAATATCAGATAGCTTGCCTTGAAATATAAGTTCCCCTCCATGAATACCCGCTTCTGTTCCTAAGTCAATAATCTGATCAGATTGTTCCATTATTTTTTCATCATGTTCTACAATAATCACTGTGTTTCCAATATCTCTAAGGTTTTTCAGAACTTTGATAAGGTTTTCAGTGTCTTTTGAGTGAAGTCCGATTGAAGGTTCATCAAGTATATACATAGATCCTACCAAGCTGCTTCCTAAAGAAGTTGCTAAATTTATTCTTTGGCTTTCACCCCCAGAGAGAGTTGAGGATTTTCTCGCTAAAGTTAGATAAGATAAGCCAACTTTATCTAAGTAAGAAAGTCTATTTTTTATTTCTATCAGAATTCTACCAGCAATTTTTTTTTCTGAGGTGTTTAGTTTTATTGTATTAAAGAAATCTATTGATTTTTTAATATTCATATTAGTAATTTCTGCAATTGAGGTGTTGTTTATTTTTACATATAAAGCATCTTTCCTTAATCTGCTCCCTCCGCATACATCACATTTAGTCCTCCCTCTATATCTAGCAGAAATTACCCTGCTTTGTATTTTATGTTTTTCAGAATCTAGTTTTGTAAAGAATTGAAAAATTCCTTTACATTTACCTTTTCCGTTCCATAGTAAATCTATTTCTGATTTGGATAAATCTTTATAGGATTTGTGTATAGGAAAATCATATTCTGCAGCATTTAAGATAAATTTTTCTTTCCATTTAACTAGTTTTATTCCACTCCAACAACTTACAACTCCTCCGTATACTGACTGATCTTTATCTTTAATAACTTTGTTTTTATCTATTCCTAGAGTTATTCCAAAACCTTCACATTTTTTACATGCACCATATGGATTATTAAAAGCAAACAGATGAACAGAATTCTTTTCAAAATTTATTCCATCTAACTCAAATTTATTAGAGAAATGATATTTTTTATTTCCTATCATAAGATCACATTCTCCATTACCTTCAAAAAATGCAGTTTCTACTGAATCAGTAATTCTATTAATAAGGTCTTCATCTCTATCTACATAAATAATTCTATCAACAATAAGGTATGTGTTTTTTGAATCTACTTTCTGATTTTTTTCAATCAGATTATTTATTTTTTCTATTTTATCATCTGAAAGAACCCTTGAATATCCTTGTTGTAGAAGTGTGTTAAGTTTTTCTGTATTAGCATCTTCTAACTTTGTAAGTAATAAGGAGGAAGTATTATTTTGATTACTAATAAAATCTACTACATCCGAGATTTGATGTCGTTTTACTACTTTTCCTGAAATAGGAGAATAAGTAATTCCGATACGAGCAAACAATAGTTTTAAATAGTCATATATTTCGGTAACCGTACCAACTGTAGATCTAGGATTTTTTGATATTACCTTTTGTTCAATGGCAATAGCTGGAGAGATTCCGATTATTTCATCTACATCGGGTTTTTGCAATTTCCCTAAAAATTGACGAGCATAAGAAGATAAGCTTTCAATGTATCTTCTTTGGCCTTCTGCGTAAAGCGTGTCAAAAGCCAAAGATGATTTTCCTGATCCAGAGACTCCAGAAATAACAACTAATTTGTTTTTGGGAATATTTAACGAGATGTTTTTTAAGTTATGTAATTTTGCTCCTTTAACTACAATATTATCCTGATTATATTTTGGATTTTTTGACATCTCAAATTTTGCGAATCCGCAAATTTACTCAATAAGATTTGGATATTAATAGAACTTTTACTTTATTTGTAACGTAATAAAAACAGATAATAACTAATACCCTCATTAATATAGACAAAATTTTACTTTAACTATTTATTAACGAAAAAAGTAAAATTATGCCTATTATTAAATCTGATCAAGATCTTATAAAGTCGTACTTAAGTGGTAATGAAACTGCTTTTGAGATATTAATTGCAAAACACAAAGACAAAGTTTTTGCTTTTATCCTTTCAAAAATTAAGAATTACAATTTAGCTCATGATGTTTTTCAGGACACCTTTATTAAGGTGATTAATTCCCTAAAAAGAGGAAAATATAATGAAGAAGGGAAATTTGTCCCTTGGGTAATGCGTATTGCTCATAATTTAGTAATTGATCACTTTCGTATGCAAAAGAAGACTAGAAGTATTGCTCCTACAAAGGACTTTGATATTTTTGATGTGATTTCTGATAATGATAAAAATGCGGAAGAGAATATGATAGATAACCAAATATCCAGTGATGTAAGAAAACTTATTGAGAAACTACCTGAAGATCAAAAAGAGGTGCTTAAGATGAGATATTACAGAGATTTAAGTTTTAAGGAAATTGCAGAAATTACAGATGTAAGTATTAATACTGCACTTGGAAGAATGAGATATGCAATAATTAATTTAAGGAAATTGGTAGAAAAATATAACATCCAATTGCAAATTAATTAGAGATAGTACAATATAGTTTTTGTAGAGTCGTTATTTGTGTATATGAATCAAAAAACAACATATGAAAAGAAACTCTACTCAATTAAATTTGTTACATCAGTTTTCGCAAATAAAAACAAGGAAATCTGAAAAAAAAATAGAAGAAAACTTGAAAGTTAAGGATTCTACTATACAAAATATACTTGCTTATTCAAAGTCAGTAAGATGTATTAAAACCGATTCGTTAGGAATGGTTTTAATGGTAAATAACTAAGTGGTTTTGGTTTTTTATTTAAGGTCGAACAATTTATTTGTTCGGCCTTTTTTATTATTACATTTGTAATATGAGAAAAAAGCAGAGAGTAAAAGAATTTATTGAATATTTTTCGGAAAACTTACCAGAAGCAAAAACTGAACTTCATTATACAAATGCTTTTCAGCTTACTGTTGCTGTTGTTCTTTCTGCACAATGCACCGATAAAAGAGTAAATATAATTACTCCACCTCTTTTTGAAGCTTTTCCTACTCCAGAAGTTATGGCAGAAGCATCTGTTGATTATATTTTTGATTTAATAAAAAGTTGTAGTTATCCTAGAAATAAAGCAAGACATCTTTCTGGTTTAGCAAAGATGTTGGTCTCCGATTTTAATTCAGAAATCCCAGGAAACTTAGAATTATTGCAAAAATTACCTGGAGTAGGAAGAAAAACTGCAAATGTAGTTGGTTCTGTATATTTTGATATTCCAGCAATGCCAGTTGACACTCATGTCTTTAGAGTGTCAAATAGGATTGGATTAACTGCAGCAAAAAACCCTTTACAATCAGAATTACAATTACTTAAATTATTTCCAGAAGAGAAACTAAATATAGCACATCATTGGCTAATATTACATGGTAGATATGTATGCAAAGCTAGAAGATCAGAATGTGAAAATTGTGGTATTACATCAATTTGTAAATACTATAAAAAGAATAAAAAATAAAACTTCTTTCTGTTAATAAATAGGAGTTGTTTTTCTTTCAATTTCACAGATATTTTCTCTTTTTTGTATTAAATTAAATTAATTATGAGAGATAAAGAAAAGGCAGCAAAATTAAAGGCGTTAGAACTTACATTAGATAAGTTAGAGAAATCATACGGCAAGGGTGTGGTAATGAAATTAGGTGATAAAGTTGTAGAAGATATTGATTCTATACCAACAGGATCTGTAGGGTTAGATACTGTATTAGGTGTTGGAGGTTATCCGAGAGGAAGAGTTGTTGAGATCTATGGTCCGGAATCTTCTGGTAAAACTACTTTGTCAATACATGCAATTGCAGAAGTACAGAAACAAGGTGGTATTGCTGCTTTTATTGATGCAGAACATGCTTTTGACTCTTCATATGCTGCTAATCTAGGTGTAAATATTGATGATCTTCTTATATCGCAACCAGATAATGGAGAACAAGCATTAGAAATTGCTGATCATTTAATTAGTTCAGGTGCAGTTGATTTAGTGATTATTGATTCTGTCGCTGCATTGACTCCTAAATCTGAAATAGAGGGTGAGATGGGAGATAGTAAAATGGGGCTTCATGCTAGACTAATGTCTCAAGCACTGAGAAAACTAACTGCTACTATAAATAAAACGGGCTGTACCCTAATGTTTATTAATCAACTTAGGATGAAGATTGGTGTTATGTTTGGAAATCCTGAGACTACAACTGGAGGAAATGCACTTAAATTTTATTCTTCTGTTAGGTTAGATATAAGAAGAATTGGAGCTATTAAAAATGGTGAAGATATTATAGGAAACAGAACTAGAGTTAAAGTTGTAAAAAATAAAGTTGCTCCTCCTTTTAAGAAAGTAGAATTTGACATTATGTTTGGAAAAGGAATTTCAAGAAGTGGTGAAGTTCTAGATATGGCTGTGGATACAGATGTAATTAAAAAGAGTGGTTCGTGGTTCTCTTACCAAGATGCAAAATTAGGACAAGGAAGAGACGCTGTAAAGAATATGCTTGAAGATAATCCTGAGCTAATGGCAGAACTTGAAGAAAAAATAAAAGAAGCTAATTTGTCTTAAAATGAGATATTCCTTTTTAATTTTCACTTTATTATTATATTTTTCTTGTGGAGATAATACGGAAAAGAATGAGAAGAATGATACTGTAGATAGCCCGTATTTGAGAGAAATAACACAAGAAATGCTTGACGATGGATATACAGGAAAAGGAACTTATTTTTCTATTGAAGGGTGGAAATATGAAGGAGAATGGAAGGATGGTAAAAAACACGGAAAAGGTACTTATATTCATAATGATGGTGATCAATACATAGGAGAATGGAAGAATGGACAGGAAGTACATGAAGGACAAAATAATAAGTCTCCTGAACAGAAAGAAAATGATAGTACAAATGATTCTTTACTTGTAGAAAGAGCTTTACTAAATATAGAGAAAGGAAACCTTGAAGAGGCTAAGAAGGATTTAGAAACGGCAAATTTACTTGATACAACAAATGGGCATACCCATTATTTATTAGGAGATGTTTTGTTAGAACTTGCAAAACAAGGAAAAGGTAGTGAAGAGTCAGTAAAGTTATCTTCTTCTCATTTTAAATCTGCAATTAAATATAAGTCTGATTCAGCACTTTCCTTTCAGAAAGATGGTGAAATTTCAATGTATCTTAGAGAACATCTTCAGGCAATAGAACTTTTGTCTAAATCCCTATCAGTTGATGAAACAGATTATCAAACTCTTATTTTATTAGGATATTGTTATAAAGAGTTAGATCAGTTAGAGAATGCAAGATATTGTTTTGAGAAATCAATAAATATTGAAACTCAAAATGAAGAGGCTTATTTGCAAATTGCTAATATTTATTCTGCTGATTATGATATGACAGCTATTGAGTATTACAAGAAAGCATTGAAGATAAATTCTAATAATCGACTAGCATATTATAATATTGGACTATTGTACCAGAATAATCATATGTATAGTCAAGCTCAGGATTATTATCATAAACTTTTTGAAAATGATATTGAAGATAAATGGTATGTAGATGCACATTATAATCTTGGATTTATCTTTATGGAAAACTTAAAAGATTATAAAAATGCAATTAACTATTTTGCTGAAGCTGCTTTAGTGAATCCTAATTCCTTCTCTTCATATTTTGCAATGGGACACTGTTATTTATCTTTAGGGGACGTAATAAATGCAGAAAGATATTATAGGAAATCATTAGATATAAACCCTGAATATAAAGATGCTCAAAATGCATTAAACAAATTACTTTCTGATAACGAAAAATATAAATAAAATGAGTTTACAAAATACAATTTCTGATGACCTTAAAAAGGCTATGATTGCCAAAGAAAAAGACAAATTATCTGCACTTAGAGCCGTAAAAGCAGCATTTATTGTAGAAATGGCAAAAGATGGTTCAGATTCAGTTTCTGATGATATGTCAGAAAAAATAATTGCAAAATTAGTAAAACAAAGGAAGGAATCTGCATCTATCTTTTCTGAGCAAGGAAGAGATGATTTAGCAAAAGATGAAATTATTCAATTAGAATATCTTGAAGTGTATTTACCAGAACAAATGGGAGAGGAGGAAGTTAGAAAAATTGTACAGGAAGTTATATCTCAAGTTGGAGCTTCTTCTCCTTCAGATATGGGAAAATGTATGGGTCCACTAATGGGAAGACTGAATGGAAAAGCTGACGGAAAATTAATTTCTCAGTTGGTAAAAGAGGAACTAAGTAAGTAGACATTAATATTTTCTATTGACAAGTAGTATCGTATACTTAACCATCCGTTACAGTTTACGTAGTTGTCATAAAATGGATAAGTATAGTTATGTAGTTTTATCTACCTTGTAATTATTGTAAATAGTAAAGAAATAGATATAGAAAATTGTTAATATACCAAAACTTAATAAATAAGAGTCAAATAACATGATTATCATGAATCCTATTGGTAGTAATATTCTATGAAAATTATATTTTAATTTAGATAATGATTTGATCTGAAAATAAAATATATTTAATAAGATAATCAATCCAAGTATTCCAACTTCAAACCAAACATATAAATAGGTATTGTGTGGAGTGGAGTCTATAAGGTATTCATGTCCAGACTTTATTTCTTTCTTAAATATTGTGCCAAAACTTCCAGTTCCATAACCAAGTATTGGTTTCTTTTTTATGTAATTGATAGTTTTTGGAATAGTACTAATTCTAAAGTCATTTTGTTCTTTTTCTGTATCCTGAGAATCAGTTTGAATTATTTCATTCTGTATCTTTATTTTAGCTTCCTTAATCCTGAATTTAAATTTGTCAGAAAAGTGATATGCTGAATAAATACAAACTATTAGGAAACTAATAATCCCTATACTATATCTTATATTCTTCCTGAAATAATAGATACTATATATTCCAAGAAACAGTATGAAAACTAGTTGTCCTGCTCTTCCGCTTTCAGTAAAAATACTAAAGCTATATATTGCTATACACATTAGTAGTATCCATCTGTATTGTACTTTTTTCTCTAGAAATAGAAATAAACATATTAGAGAAGAAAAAGCAAGTAAGATATTATGGTAATTATAAGGGTTAAATGCTGAGATTGTATTTTTTGAGGAAATAATTGGGATATAGTTATGAAGAGGTAAAATAATTTCTTGATTAATAAGAATTGCTAAAATTGCTGATACAAGTGTAGAAAAAATAAAAAGTAAAGTCCCCCACTTTAAAGTTGATTGATTAAATTTTGAAGTTGCAAATACAATGAATACTAATAGAAATGACGATTTTTGAAGAATAGATATTGCATTTTCATGATTATTACCCCACATTATTCCTAAACAATAAAATACAAGAAGGAATAAAATAGATATTATCCATTTAGTTGTTTTAATTTCCTTCCATTGTCTAATTAGATTACCTTCTGTAATCGAGCAAATAATAATCAATCCAACAAGAATGTTTGAGGCAGCAATTGATAAAGGTATTGATAGTCCAAGTAAGATAAAAAGGATTGAGTATAACTTCTCTATAGTATTTTTCATAATAGATATTTATATACTCTGTTTTATATGTATACAGATTTTAAATTAATCCTAATTACTGCATTTAGTAGTTTTATCTTATTGAGCTTGTAAAGAATAAATTCTTTATTTTACTTTATCTACAATTGCTTTAAAAGCTTCAGGGTGGTTCATTGCTAGATCAGCAAGAACTTTTCTGTTTAATTCAATTCCATTTGAATGAATTTTCCCCATTAATTGTGAGTAAGACATTCCGTGTATTCTGGCACCAGCATTAATTCTTTGAATCCATAGTGCTCTGAATGTTCTTTTCTTGTTTTTTCTGTCACGGTATGCATATTGCATTCCTTTTTCTACAGCATTTTTAGCTACTGTATGTACATTTTTTCTTCTTCCAAAGTAACCTTTGGCGGATTTAATTACCTTTTTTCTTTTAGCTTTTGCAGCTACTGAGTTTACCGATCTTGGCATAATTTCATTTTTTTTGGTAGTTAGTGGCTATTTTTTTAAGCTCTTAAAACTAAATACCTGGTTAATAACCTATTTAATTGTACTAAAGTCCTAACTGGTGTTTTACGTTATTCATATCAGCATCATGAACTAAACCACTCTTAGTTAAGTTTCTTTTTTGTTTTGTTCCTTTTTTAGTTAGGATATGACTTTTAAAAGCATGTTTTCTTTTAATCTTTCCTGATCCTGTAAGCTTAAACCTTTTTTTAGCTCCAGCTTTTGTTTTCATTTTTGGCATTGTATCTTAATTTTATTTATTCTTCTTTTTAGCTGATATCATCATTATCATTTTCTTTCCTTCTAGCTTAGGCATGTTTTCGATAACACCATATTCCTCTAGTGCCTGAGCTAGTTTTAAAAGTAAAATTTCACCTTGTTCTTTAAAGATAATTGTTCTTCCTCTAAAGAAAACAAAGGCTTTTACTTTAAATCCGTCCTTTAAAAAGCTGATGGCATGATTTAACTTAAAGTTAAAATCGTGTTCACCTGTATTAGGTCCGAATCTTAATTCTTTTACGACTACCTTAATTGTTTTTGCCTTTATAGCTTTTTGTTTCTTCTTTTGGTCGTAAATAAACTTCTTATAATCTATTAACTTACAAACAGGAGGTTCTGCATTTGGAGAGATTTCTACTAAATCTAGATTCATCTGAGATGCTTTGTGTAAAGCTTCTTTAATAGATATGATTTTAGATTCTACGTCACCCACAATTCTTACAAATGGAGCACTGATTTTCTCGTTTATCTTATGAAGATCTTTTTTTTCTACTCTTCCTCTTCTAAATTGTTTTCTTGCGATATTTCCCTTTGTTTTAGTTATTAAATTTTGTTATTTCTTCTATTTCCTTATTTATATGATCAATTAGTGTGTCAATCTTCATACTTCCTAAGTCATCACCACCATGTTTCCTAACTGATACAGTCCCTTCACTTTCTTCTTTTTCACCGACTATTATCATGTAAGGAGTTTTTGATACCTCAGCATCTCTTATCTTCCTTCCTGTTTTTTCTGACCTCTGATCAATGCGACCGCAAATATCGGAATTTTTTAACAATTGCATAACTTTATTTGCATAATCGTGATATTTTTCAGAAATAGGAAGAATAACGATTTGTTCAGGTGCTAGCCATAGGGGGAAATTACCTCCACAATGTTCTATTAATACTGATACAAAACGTTCCATAGATCCAAATGGAGCACGGTGTATCATTACAGGTCTATGTTTTTGGTTATCTGCACCAGTATATTCTAGTTCAAAACGCTCTGGTAAGTTGTAATCTACTTGAATAGTTCCTAATTGCCACTGTCTACCTAGTGCATCTTTCACCATAAAGTCAAGTTTCGGACCATAAAAGGCTGCTTCACCATATTCTACTACTGTTTCTAATCCTTGCTCTTTAGCAGTATCAATAATTGCTTTTTCTGCTTTATCCCAATTTTCATCACTACCAATATATTTCTCTTTGTCATTAGGATCTCTTAAAGATATTTGAGCTACATAATCTTTAAAATCAAATGTTTTAAATACATGTAATACCAGATTAATAACCTTTGTGAATTCTTCTACTATTTGATCTGGTCTACAAAATATATGAGCATCATCTACTGTGAAGCATCTTACCCTTGTTAATCCATGTAATTCCCCCGATTGTTCGTAACGATACACTGTCCCAAATTCAGCATATCTTATGGGTAAATCCTTGTATGATTTCGGAGAAGAATTATAAATCTCACAATGATGAGGACAGTTCATTGGTTTTAATAGGAATTCTTCATCTATATTAGGAGTTTTAATTGGTTGGAAGGAATCTTCTCCATATTTCTCATAATGACCAGAAGTAACATATAAATCTTTATTACCTATATGTGGAGTAATAACTGGTAAGTATCCAGCTTTTAACTGTGCTTTCTTTAGAAAGTTTTCTAATTTTTCTCTAAGAGCAGTTCCTTTTGGAAGCCATAATGGGAGTCCTTGCCCCACTTTTTTTGAAAAAGTAAAGAGTTCCATTTCTTTTCCTAATTTTCGGTGGTCTCGTTTTTTTGCTTCCTCCAATAATTCTAAGTGTGCAGTAAGTTCTTTTTGCTTTGGAAAGGATACTCCATAAATACGAGTAAGTTGCTTTCGGCTTTCATCTCCTCTCCAGTAGGCACCTGCAATATTCAACAATTTAATTGCTTTTATTTTTCCAGAAGAAGGAATGTGTGGTCCTCTACATAAATCGGTAAAGTTTCCTTGTGTATAGAAGGTGATGTTTCCATCTTCTAATCCTTCTAATAATTCTAATTTATACTCATCTCCTTTTTCGGTGAAGTAGGCAATAGCTTCTTTTTTTGAAATTTCTTTTCTATCGAAAGACATTTTCTGAGAAGCCAACTCCTTCATCTTTTTCTCAATATTAGGTAGTTCATCAGAAGAAAGAACACGATCACCTAAATCAATATCATAGTAAAAACCATTATCGATTGCAGGACCAATTCCTAGCTTAACACCAGGATAAAGAGCTTCTAAAGCTTCTGCCATAATGTGAGCAGAAGAATGCCAAAAAGTAGATTTCCCTTCCTTATCGTTCCAAGTATGCAGGGTAAGTGTGCTATCGGTGGTGATAGCTCGGTTTGCATCCCAAACTTCTCCGTTTACACTAGCAGATAGCACATTTCGTGCTAGCCCTTCAGAAATTCCCATAGCAATATCCATTGCAGAAGTTCCACTTTCTACTTGCTTGATACTTCCATCAGGAAGAGTAATATTGATCATTTTTTCTACTATTAAAGAGTGCAAATATAAGAAGTACTTTTTAGTTTGTGGTTGTTAGGTGTTAGATTTTGGTTTGTGGCATGTGATTCATTAGAATACTTATAAGTGTCGGGGTAGCAGGATTCGAACCCTTACAAATCAATCTCCTTTGGTAAAAACTGGCTTACATCTCCACCATTTTTAATAATATCCCGCATAATAGTAGAGGATATATGAGACATCTCAGGAGGAGTAATAACAAAAATAGTTTCTAATTTAGGATTTAGATTTTTATTGGTTTGTGCAATATTCTTTTCGTACTTAAAATCATGAGAATCTCTAAGTCCTCTCAATATGTATTTTGCTTCTTCTTTTTCACAAAAATCAACCGTAAGCCCCTCATAGAATTGAACTTCTATTTTAGGATTATCTTTATAAATATCCTTTATCCATTTTTCTCTTTCTTCAATAGAAAAATATTCGTTTTTCTCTGAGTTTATTCCAATAGCAATAATTATTTTATCAAATAAAGGAAGAGATCTATCTACCACCGATTTATGACCTAAAGTAAAAGGAGAGAAGGAACCCGGAAAAACTGCTATTCTGCTCATCTATTGTATTTTTTGTAAAAATAAGTAATTAAAATGAAAAAATACTGAAATGTACTGTTCCGTATTTTCTTACCTCTATATTATCATCTTCAAATAAAGTGGAACTATCGTGTTCAATAATTAGACATCCATCTTCTTTAACCAAATTTCTCTCAAAAATTATTTCTTTTATTTTATGATGATCTTCAA
>JABHQB010000129.1 GCA_018695965.1 Flavobacteriales bacterium
ATTAAAAGTCCATCTTTTGTAATTCCGGCATTATTTACCAATACATCAATGGATCCAAATTCCTTTAACACTTTCTCTGCTAATTTTTGTGAGGCCTCATAATCTGACGCGTCTGATTTGTACCCTTTTACTTTACATCCATTTGAAGAAAGTTCCTTCTCTAAATATTTTGCTTCTTTCTCTGAAGAACGATATGTAAATGCAATGTTTGCTCCATGTCGTGCAAATACTTCTGCAATTCCTTTACCAATACCTCTACTAGCTCCAGTAATAATTACAGTCTTTCCTTCTAATAAGTTCATTTTAATATATTTTAAGATTCAAAGATAAAAAATCCAAATACAATATAGATAGATTATCTTTTCTTATTCGAAATTAAACAGAAACTCCCATTTCCTCTGCCATTAGTTTTCCTATTTCAGCAGGAGATTCGGCAACAGTTATACCACATTCTCTCAAAATAGCCATTTTAGCTTCTGCAGTATCATCCTTACCTCCTACAATTGCTCCAGCATGCCCCATGGTTCTTCCAGCAGGAGCTGTTTGTCCGGCAATAAAACCAACTACAGGTTTTGTTCCATTCTCTTTAATCCATTTAGCAGCATCCGCTTCTAATTGTCCTCCAATTTCACCAATCATAATAATACCATCAGTTTCAGGATCATTCATAAATAATTCAACTGCATCTTTTGTTGTTGTACCTATAATAGGATCTCCTCCTATACCAATAGCTGTAGAAATTCCCATTCCTGCTTTTACCACTTGATCAGCTGCTTCATAGGTCAGTGTACCTGATTTTGAAACTACACCTATCCTACCCTTTTTGAAGACAAATCCTGGCATAATACCACATTTTGCTTCATTTGGAGTGATAACACCTGGACAGTTAGGTCCTACCAAAGTACAATCTTTATCAGATAAATATTCTTTTACCGTTATCATATCTTTTGTTGGAATTCCTTCTGTAATACAGATAACAATCTTAATTCCTGCTTCAGCAGCTTCCATTACTGCATCTGCAGCAAATGCTGGTGGCACAAAAATTAAAGAGGTATTAGCTCCTGCTTTTTCTACTGCTTCTGACACAGTATTAAACACAGGTCTTTCTAAGTGAGTTTGACCTCCTTTTCCAGGAGTAACTCCGCCTACAACATTTGTTCCATAATCAATCATTTGCCCTGCATGAAAAGTACCTTCAGAACCTGTAAATCCTTGAACAATTACTTTTGAATCTTTATTAACTAATACACTCATTATTTATTTCTTTGTTAAATTGGTTTGCAAAACTACTACAAAATAGTATTTTACAAAGGATTTTAAATACTTTTGCAAAATGAATTATTTTAATCCAGAAGATACTATTTGTGCCATCACCACTGGTGGAGGGATGAGTGCAATTGCTATAATTAGAATCTCTGGTAGCAAAGCAATTAAAATTACAAACTCTGTGTTTAATAAGGAAATTGCTGAAAGCAAAACTCATACTTTACATTTTGGTAATTTCATTCATGAGAAAGAAGTAGTTGATGAAGTATTAGTAAGCGTTTTCAGAGGCAGTAAATCATTTACTGGAGAAGAAAGCATTGAGATTTCTTGCCATGGATCTATATATATACAAAATAAAATAATTCAAATATTAATTAAAAACGGATGTAGATTAGCAACTGCCGGAGAATTTAGTATGAGAGCTTTTAAAAATGGAAAGTTAGATCTGACACAAGCTGAATCAGTGGCAGATTTAATAGAATCGGAAAGTGAAGCAGCTCATAAAACCGCATTAAATCAGTTGAAAGGAGGTGTGTCTGGCAAATTAAAAGAACTCAGATCTCAGCTTATCGATTTTGCTTCTTTAATAGAATTAGAACTAGATTTTTCAGAAGAAGATGTGGAATTTGCTGATCGCGAAAAGTTTAATGATTTACTAAAAAATATAAAATCAGAATTAGAAAAATTAATACAATCTTTTAAGTTAGGAAACTCTATAAAAAATGGAATTCCTGTTACAATTTTAGGAGCTCCAAATGTTGGAAAGTCTACTCTGTTAAATTGTTTACTTAATGAAGACAAAGCTATTGTATCAGACATAGCAGGAACTACAAGAGATGCTATTGAAGACACTTTAATAATTGAGGGGTATAACTTCCGTTTTATTGATACTGCAGGAATTAGAAAAACAACTGACACAATTGAGAATTTAGGAATAGAAAAGACATTAGAAAAGGCTAATAAATCAGAGATTATCCTTTTTACAATAGATGCGAGCCAAGAATTAGAATCACAAATTATGGAACTCAATAAAGTGAGAAAAGATAATAGAGAAAAGATTCTAGTTATTGTAAATAAAATTGATGTTTCTGATATTGACTTAAAGGAAGATTATATTGCAATTTCCGCAAAAAATGGAGAGGGAATATCTGCATTACAAAACAAACTTCTCAACTTTATAAATACTGAGAAAATATCGGAAAACGATAGTATTGTAAGTAACCTCCGTCATTATGAACAATTACAACTTACACTTCATGAAATTAATAGTATAATAAATGGTATGCAAAATAATATTTCTGGAGATTTACTCTCAATAAATATCCGACAAGCTCTTTTCCATTTAGGAAGTATTACTGGAGAAGTAACTACTGATGATTTACTTGGAAATATATTTGGAAAATTCTGTATCGGAAAGTGATGTTATTTGCACCTCTAATCAATCTATTAAAACAAACTTAAAAAATTGAGTGGGTTTTTTATTCAACTAATAATTTTACTTTATGAATTGCTTTTTCTGCCTCATTAATAATATCTTCCAAATCAAAAGAATCAAAATTAATCGAATCTCCAAATATTATTCTACAATTGTATGGCAAAATTAAATTCTTTCCTTTAGGTAAAGTTTTATGTAATCCATCTAAATAAACCGGAATTACATCTACAGTTGGATTTTGTTTTACTAAATACCCTACACCTTTTTTAAAATCTGTCATAACTCCAGGGACCCCTCTTGATCCTTCAGGGTAAATGATAATTGATCTTCCTTGTTTTAATAAATTACTCATCACTTCAATAGGATCAACATCTTCATCAGAATTAGCTTTTTTCCTTGGAATTAAAGTTGCATTAACCATGTATCTCATTAATATTTCCTTAAATCTACTACCACCAAAAAAATCTTCAGCTGCAACAGGATGTACTCTATGTATATATCTGGATGGTATAGCACTCATAATTGCCATTGTATCCATATGGCTATTATGATTTGCTATTAAAATGAATTGTTTCTTTTTTCTAAGAATTTGTTGATTATAATACTTTAATCCTATAATAATTTTAAGGAAATTTCTCCAAAAAATAGTGTATGTTATTATAAGGATTAACTTTTTCATTTATACAATAACCAAAAAGTAGATTAGATGAAAGAACGGTGAGGATGTTGTAGATAGGCTGTCAATTCTATCCAAAAATCCACCATGCCCAGGAATAGAATCACCCATATCTTTTACTCCAAAATCTCTTTTTACAGCAGAAATAATAGCATCTCCCATAAATCCAAGAATTGATATACAAAAACTAACTAATATTAGTTGCCAGGAATTTAATGGCGTTAGAAACCCCATGTAATATCCAATAATAGTTGTAGATATTACTCCGCCTATAAATCCTTCCCATGTTTTATTTGGACTAACTTTTGGTAGAATTTTATGTTTCCCAAAAATCTTACCAAACACAAATTGCATAATATCATTTGCTTCAGTAATAAATATTAGAAATAGTAAAAGTGCTTTCCCTGATATATTACCATCATTCATTTCCGGAAAACTAATTAGTAATGCTAAATGACTGATTCCAAAAACTCCTAACATTAATGAAGTTGGTAAGATGCACATTGAACGAATAATATCATCAGTATCTCCTGATAAAACTAATAGAAACGGAATAATAATAAACATAAAAACAGGAATGAAAATTAAAAACATTGTATACCAACCCTGATAAGCAAAATAATATTGAATAGGTATTGATAAATAGCATGCTACAAGTGTGGTTCTGTCAGCATCACGCAATTTTAATAAAGTATACACCTCTCTTAAAGTAAAAAATGATAAAAAAGCTAATCCTATATAAGTAATAATAGGATTGACTATTGATGCAAAAAGAAAAACAAAACACATCCCCCACCAAGATCTTGTTCTTAATGTCATCTCACTTACTAATTTACTTGGCTTCAACTTATTCCATATCCAAAAGGTTGTTGTTGCAATTACTAATATTGATAAGATAATTGCAATAACCCACTGAATCTGGGCATGTAAATCAATGTTACTTATTATTTTTTCCATTTTTTATAGATTTAGTTAGTCTTATGTAGGAACTGAAAATCATCAATATTGATGAACCTCCAATTATATAATTCATATAAGGATCCAAACTGTTTGTAAAATAATATACTATACAGATTACTCCAATCAGGAAAGCTCTATCGCTCTTACCCATAGGTCCGTCATACCTTCTTTTTCCAGATATTACTTTTGCTATCAAACCACAGAATTCATTAATTATTGAAAGAAGAATGAAAATGATAGCAATTTCAATACTTAAAGATGAAAATATAATAAGAGGGAAATAAATTGCAACATCTGAGATTATATCTCCAACTTCATTTAGGATTTCCCCAAGTTTTGATTGAAGATTATAAATACGTGCCATCATACCATCAAGTGCGTTTAGCATCATTCTAAGTAATAACCCAAATGCTACAATCAAGAAGTATGAAGATCCATCTGAGGCATTCCAAAAGAAATAAGATAATGCAAAAGACAATATAATTGAAAGGATAGTTATAGCATTAGGGCTTATTCCCCATCCTCTTAATAATTTTAAAAGAGGCATCAACAACTGTTGAAACTTAGGTTTTATTTTATAAATTGATATCATTCTTTTTAAGTTTTTTAAATGGATCCCAATTGTATTTTTCTCTTTTGGCATTGTCAGAAAATATGCCTTTTCCCAAAAAGTGAATAATCTCCTGGCCTATAACATCAAATCTTTTGTACATCAAATCATGATCCAAATAAGTGTGCATAAAATCATCAAGATTTCTTTCTATCTCTATGGCATTATAGTTATAATCTCCATATCTATCGGATGTTTTTTTGAAAAACCTCATGAATTTTGTTGCTTTATTTTCAATAATTACACCAACAGCCAAACCATTAGGATCACTTAATGGAATTAATTTTTGTTTACTGAAATCTGAAAGAGCTTTACCATACAATATCCGAGAAATAAATGGTAATTTCTCAGTAGCAACTCTTGGGGCTCTCTCCTGCGTAGGACTTCTGTCATAAATAATTGTCGTTATCTTACCTTTTCCATTTCTCTCAATATACTGATTTAAAACATGTCCACCAATTATATAACATAAGAACTTTACTTCTTTATACTCATCTAAATTATTTTTATCATAAAAAGATGAAAAAGTTGATACAGTAAAATCAATTGATCTTTTATCAACATATTCCGGAATAAATAAGTCGTATCCTTTTCCTTGAAAAAACTCTTGCTGTATCTTTCTATTTTTTTTTGAATCTCCAAATCCATTTAATATTACTAATGCTTGTTGATCAGAAACATTCTTTGATGTGTCAATAATGATTACTTCTTGAGCATATATACTATTAAATAGTAAACAAAAAATTAATGTGTAAATTAATTTATTCATGGCACAAACATAAAGTATAAAAACTAAAGTCCTATGCTAAGCATAGTTTTTCAAAAAAGTTCGAAATTAGGACCGTAAGCCCCACCAAAAATAAACCCACTCATTTGAGTGGGTTTTTGTTTGCTTTTTTAAAAATATTACACTTAATACCAGGACTTAAAGTCTTAGTATAATAATCTCCCAACAAATAATCTATTTCATTTCTAATATCAGGATATCGTTGAGAAATATTCAGGATTAATAACATTGCATAATATCGTGTCCCTGACTTCAAATTAATATCTTCCCATAGATTGATACAAATGTCAAGAAGATATCCTTCTTGTTTTTTAGATAATTTAAATTTACTTACTATCTTTAAGAGCTCCCTTTGATGACCTGATTCCTTGCCTGGTATAGACTTAATTATCTTTAGAATGAAGGAGCTTAATCTTTTATCATCTTTATTTAAAATACGTGTTAATAACCAGGCTGCTCTCCACGAATAATCTTTCTCATTATTAATAGCTAAAGCAACTATATTCTTAAAATTAGATTGATCTGAATTTAAGAATACGTTTACTTCTTCACTGTCAATACTACTCCAACATCTATTATTTTTAAATTTTTTTAATACCTGTATAGACATAATTAGCAAAACTATATAAAAGATTTAAAAAAAGTTCGAAATAAGGACCGAGAGGTCCACCAAAAATAAACCCACTCATTTGAGTGGGTTTTTATAAAAAATTATCATTAAGGAAATCCATACCTTTTTCCAAACCACAATGATAATCTTGTGTTAAATCTTCTATTTTAGTTCCAACTACTCCTGATCTTAAGGAATTATCAGGGCATATTTGTAGAATCTCTATATCTTTATGTTTTTTCTTTAAAAAATCTACAGCTTCATTATATTTATTATCTTCTTTGAAAAAGTTATCCCTTACTTTTGGAGTATTCTTCCACCAATATCCAGCAAGTAATCCCAAATAACTTAATCCATGTAATTTATAACCTACAGGATGTGGCCTAATAACAATTATTTTAGTTGCCCCAAAATCAGCAGCTGATTTTGCTGGTATTGGATCAGACCACGCTCCGTCCATCAAATCTACTCCATTAATATGACATTTTCCTTTAGTAAAGAATGGTAATGAAGACGTTGCTCGTAAACATTTATAAACATTCTGTTTGTTTGGATCTAGATAAACAGCTTCTCCATTATCTAGATCTGTTGCTACTACATAAAATTGTTTGTTCTCTGTAGATTCCTTCAAATTTTGTAATTCTAACGGATTATTTTTTTTAGCATATTCTGAAAGAAACTTTAAGTCCATATATCCTTGAACTGAAAAAGCATGTATATAGCTTAAGAACTTCTCATTAACAGACACTTCTTTTGAAAGTGAAAAATATGATTTATATTGATTAGATATATAATAAGTCAAACACATCGCTCCACTTGAAACACCAATATAGATATCAAAAGGGTTAAATTTATTCATTAAAAACGCATCTAAAACCCCAGCTGAAAAAACTGATTTAAATCCACCTCCCTCAATCACTAATGCTATTTTTTCTTTTTTTCTCATCTCTCTTTTATTGACAACAAAGATAATAAAAAAAGCTATGCGTGCATAGCTTTTTTCATTATACTGAACAAAAGAAAAAGTTTAAAATTAGGACCGAAGGTCCACTTAAATTAAGATCTAAAAAGCTAGTTGGTTGCTAACACCTCCATAATCTGCCCATTCCCATATTCCGGAAATCTTACCATCTTTAAAATTCACAGTTTGATATCCAGAAAAGTCAACATTGTTTGTGTCATTCGAAATAGTCGCTCCATAATATACGCGTACACTTCCATCTGCTTCAAAGGTCACCTCATTAATTCCAGGTAAATATATTGAATGACCAATATTAATTGACATATTCATCTTTTTCATTTGTTCTAGATTATTAATATAATCAATTTTGGATGTCTCAACCCCTTTCTTTTTTCCAGCAGGATATGAATAAAAAATAAAATCTTCAGTATAGTAATTAGATATTTCAAGATTCTCTAATGAAGAGTCTATAAAATAAGTATTGATATAATTAACAAGATTTTTAAAGTGTTCTAAATTCTTTGTGAATTCTTCATTATTAGTTTCCTTCTTCTCTCCACAAGAGAATAACAAAGGAACAGATAGTAAGATTAGTAATAGTTTTTTTATTTTATTATTCATTTTACTCAACAATTATCTTCTTTTCTACTGTTCCATCATTGTATATATAGAATAGTGTGGTGTTTCGTTTTTCGTTAACTTCTCTTCCTAAGACATCTGTAATCTTTGTTAGATTCTTTTTATTAAATGGATCAAATATTGCACTTACATCAATACATTTAGCTTCTACCTCAATATTATAATAAAAATAATAATAATCATTTCCTGCACTTGACCCAGTAACACTTATCATATCACCAATATTATAAGGATAATTAACTCCTGTATTGTTTCTATAAAGTCCTGAATTCGTAGAAGATACTCCTAATTGTAATCCGTTTGCATTAGGAACATCAAAGTTTAGAACAATATTCTGCTTCCCTGGTATTATATTGTATGTAGTGTCATCCAATACCGTTCCATTACTAGATCGAAGTTCAAATGTTACATTATTTGGGCTTCCAGAGTAAACATCAGTAGATCTAATAATACATTCTTCATTACTATTAAATATAATATGTGAATTGAGTGTAGAATACGATCCTGATCCTATCGTATTATCCAATGCTCCTCCATTAAAATTAGTAACATTAGCTAAAGGATTATAATTACTTGCAGAAAGATTGACACACCCAATTACTGCTGGAATACAACTTCCATTATCATAGCAAGATGAGCTGTCATAATTTAAGGATAAAGGATCTGTACAACCAGATATATAGCAACAACTTCCGTCATCAGTAATTGCTATATTAGAGAAATTATAAGCTGTAGGATCAGTACAACCACAATCTTCACTTAGTTTATACTTATAAACAGAGATAGGAAATGTTCCAGCTCCCCCATTCCAATTTTGACCAAGTAAAAAGTAAACATCACAACCAATTACAAAATTACCTGGAGCCCATATAGCTCCTCCAGGATGAGATGTTAGCTGGATCCAAGAATCATTTGAAGGGTTATATTCCCAAAATTCTCCACTATCTAAAGGACCGTGATCATCTCCATCTCCACTTAATACATATCCCTTACCATTATATGGAAATTGTGTGCCAGCTACTCGAGCCTCTCCAGGAAAACTATTTAATTGTGCCCAGCTATCATTAGATGGGTCATACTTGTAAAAATCATTATAGATATATGAATTAGAAGAAGGATTACTTCCTGGTCCAAAAATACTCCCATGTCCAAATCCAACATAAGCATAATTTCCAATTCCAAAATAGAATGGATGATGTCTTTCATTACCAATTATATCCGTCTTCTGAGTCCACACATCATTCATGATATCATATTCCCACCAATCACCTAAATTACCGTTATCATTGCTACCACAACCCATATATATCTTATCTCCAATTGGTATCATTGCTGGATGATTTCTACCATCTGTAGGTAGACTAGATTTTTGCGTCCACGAGTCATTATCCATATCATATTCCCACCAATCAGTAGGGTATAATCCATTTGAAGTAGATCCTAATCCCATATACGCTTTATTCCCTACTGTCACTCCATATGAATATCCCCTTCCAGCAGCTGGAAAATCTTGTAACTGTGACCATGAGTCGTTTAATTTATCATATTTAAACACCTCATTAGTATAACTCCCACAAACTACAAATCCATAATTATCATTTGCAAATGTTATAGGATGATGTCTTCCATCTTCAATAAAATTAGATACTTGATTCCAATTCTGAGATGTTCCAAAAAGAGGATACATCATTAATAAAAATAATATTTTTTTCATAACGCAAACCTAAGAAAAAATATGGAAAATATAAAAAGAAAAAGTCGGGGTAGCAGGATTCGAACCGAATACTAAAAACTACAAATCAAATTTTATTCAATAATTATTTTCTTTTCTACTGTTCCATCATCAAAGATATAGAATAAGAATTTATTTCTTGTTCCATTAGTTTCTCTTCCTAAAATATCAGTTATTTTAATTAAAGTTTTTTGGTTAGTACTATTGTAATTTATTACAGATGCAGGATCGAATATAAAGTTTAAATTTACAATACTATCGCAACCAACTGAATTATATAATATAACAGAATAATCTCCAGATGCAGTTAATATTATTCCATTCCAACTTATACTAATATTGGAAACAAGGGTATCATAGGAACTTGAGTTGTAATGACAACTCCCATCATTAGTATTTGCTAAAATATCATAATTACAAGCAAGTGGATCAGTACATCCTAAAATTTCATAACAATTTCCTCCCAAATTATTATCAATCCATACTAACCTATCCCCTATCCAAGTTTTAAAAAAAGTAAGTTCATCCTGATAAGTATTTCCAACATAATAATTTGGCCAAACATAGATTCCTAATATATTCCATCTCTGAAAATTTCTTTGCTGTGCATCATTTAAATATAAGGATATACTATCTATAAAATTAAAAATAGAATCCTGATGAAAACTTCTCTCTCTTAAATACTCCCATCTACACTTAAGTTTATTTTGATATGTTGTATCATCCAGAAGTCTTTCAAACCAAAAAGGGTTGTTTCCTCCGCATCCTGAATTTACTTCCCATCCAATAGGAATACCTCCACTACAATAATCTGCATTTCCGTAAGCCAAATTAAAATCCCATAAAGGACCCATTGTTAACTTACCTCCATTATCGTCTCTGTCCTTATATAGATAGGAACTTAATCTGTAAGCGTCAATATCCTTCGCTAGTTCATTTACGATATAAAAATCAATAAAAGAGTTTACATCAATATATTTTGAATATCCAATTAAACTATCAGTAAAATTTGGGCCAGATAAAGCATATTCAAAGCTATCTACAAACTGTTCAATATAATCTAATTGTTGTGGTAGCATTGCAGATCCTTCCGGATAATGATATTGAATATATAATGGTCCCCCTCCAATATTTGAGAAATCTGAAAGCCAATCTGTTCCTCCTGTTCCTGTATACTTATCAACTTTTATTATATATCCACCTGTTAAACTATCTCCAGCCAAATCATCAGCATCTAGTTTTGCAATATCTACCCTATCATTATCTCTTTTTATCTTTTCCATCAAGATATAGATTCCTTTATAATCTCCGTTTATAACTAGTTCGCAATACACAGTTCTTGGAGAATAATTGCCCATTTTTCGACCCAAATCAAAAGTTAAGAAATTACGCATTAAAGATTTATCTGAATATGGAGCGTATAATATCCAATCATTTTCTACAGGCATTCCTAAAATAGAAATATTATTATTGTTTCCAATTGAATCTTGTGTTTCTAAAGCATATGTCTTTTTTGGAAAAGATTGGGAAGAACTTCCTCTATATTCAATACTAATCTTTCCGTTATAATCATTAAATGCATCATATACGGAATTGATATTTCCAAATCCATTATCAATAATTCCCATATCGCATACAATCCTGGGATCATCCATAATGTTTTGTCCAAGAGTATTAATTACAACAATTGGCAAATTAGAAGAAGTGAAAATTAAAGGTGGTTGAAACCAAGAAGGTGTTGGAGAATAATTAGTAGAAGTATTTGAAATTCCAAAAGAAAGAAAAATACGTCCAGTTAAATCAGATGAAGTAAGATTAGCATTATGAACTTGAACAGATAACACATTGTTTCCTGGAACAATGTTATCTTTAAGAACTTGAGTATTAATTAAAAATTGACTAGGATTTCCTCCCTGATACATTTGAGCTTCATGTTGTGCAGAAGAACCTTGATTATATAAAGGATGATCTCCAACTGTACCTATATTTGCTCTTGCTATCTCTACATTATTTAAGTAAGCTACAAAAGCGTCATCATAATCTACATTTAATATTGACGCTAAAATATCAGAAGTATCTACAATAGTAAAAGTTTTTCTGAGGTACAGTGAAGAAACTGCAGATATTATAGTAGAATCATCCCCATCACCATAACCTACTCCACCTTCTCCTTGTAGCCAAGAGGCATCATTAAAAGATAATTTTCTCCAGTTTGTATCTGGTTCATATGTACCTTCCAAATATTTCCAAATATCATTATCGAAAACTGCCGTTTCCCAATGATTTATAGTTTGGGATGAAAGAAGTAAAGGAAAAAAAGTAAAAACAAAAAATAGTTTTCTCATTCAATAATTATCTTCTTTTCTACTGTACCATCATCATAGATGTAAAAGAGAGGCGTATTTCTTCTGTAGAAAGATTCTTGACCTAACATATCAATAATCTTAATTAAAGTTCTATTGATATTCTTAGTATTTATAACGTTAGTAGCACTATAAGCATTCACAAAGGTTGAACCTGAAATTACACATCCATTATTATCTGTTACAGTAACAGTATATAAGCCAGGAGGCAAATTATTTAATGCATTCGTTATTCCTCCATTATTCCAAGTATAAGTATAAGGAATCGTCCCTCCATTAATAATAGCAGTAGCTGAACCATCATTCAATGCAGAAGTTTCATTAGTAGAATCTACTGAAATACTTAAAATAGGTGGCTCTGTAATTACAACTGTTTGATTTGATGTACATCCATTTATATCCGTAACATCAATATAATAGGTGCCCGCAGAAAGGTTTAAAAATGTACCGTTAGTTTGTGATAGCCCAGCACCCAGCGAATATTGAAAAGGAAGAACCCCTCCTGTAGCTGTTGCTACAATAGATCCATCATTTCCTCCATTACAACTCACACTTGTAGTAAAAGATGTAATATCTAGATAAATACAAGAACTATCATCTATTGTTGCAATTGAATTATAATTACACGCAAGTATATCAGTACAACCAAAAATCATAGGAGAACAACAATTTAGAGGGCTTGTTCCAGTCCCAGACACGAAACTATTAAGTAGTGTAATGTCTAACACATTAATAACTCCATCGCAATTAACATCAGCTGCCCAAAGATTAAATACAGGTACAATTACACCTGTTATATAATTATTTATATCCGTTACATCTGTTTGATCTACTACCCCATCTTCATTCACATCACCACAAAGAACTACTACTGCAAGACAACTAGAAGATGTCTGCCATACTGTTCCTCCTAAAATTGTACCGTTATTGCCATTAGTAGTTTGATCATCAGTAGAAACTCCAATTCCCTCATTTAAATTCCAATATCCCATCAAATTACTGTAATTAGGATGAGAAGCGTCTATCTCAGAGCACATCCAATTTTGTATTTCAGTTTGCGATAAAGCTACGTCCCATAACCTAGCCTCATCTATTTTTCCAATTAAGTAAAAACCAGATCCTTGCCAATCTAAAGATCCTAATTTAAATGATTGATTAGATTGAGTAATCGTACCATTAGCAGCTATACTATTAACTATTACTCCATTCTTATACAAACGAATATAACTGCCGTCATAAGTAAATGCTAAATGTTGCCATTGTCCAAGATCTAAAATATTATTAGCTAGAATATCATAATTTGCACCACTTGAGTTTCTAAATCTAGCTTCAATAGTAGTGGTGTTCTGCATTTGCAAAAGATAAAAATCAGCATCAGAGTTATTTCGAAACCCCATTATACCACCATGATTTGTATTACTTTGAGGGTTAACCCAACAGCTAATAGAAAAAGCCGTTTTATTTGCAATAACTGAAGATGTATTCGGCATTTCTACATAATCCAAAGTAGCAGAATTAAATGATAATTCATAATTAGTTTGAGACATTCCAAATAATGGAATAATTATTAGAAGTGTAATAAGCCTTTTCATTGCCACATTCCTGCAGGAACCTTCTTTTTCCCATCACATCCTTTCTTTGATGAAGAGCAACTACCAAATAAGAAGAGTGACATAACTGTAAATAATATTAATCTTTTCATTTTTTATTGTTTTATAAATTGTTTTGTAATTATATTTCTATTAATATTCAAACTTACAAAATAAATTCCTCTTTTTAATGAAGAGCAATTTATAGTAAGATTATTTTTTCCAAGATTAACATTCTCTGAAGAAGTAGAAATCATTTTTCCAACTTCATTGTAAAGAGTCCAACTTACTTGATCTCCTTTAGGTACATCAAACTCAATATTTATAATATCTGAAGTAGGATTTGGATATATAGTTAATTCGTTAACATCAATATCATTTACAGTAAGAACATCTCCAATTTCTGTAATTGTAGTTTGAAAAATACCTGAACCATAGGTAGCGACTGTAAATCTACCGTCAGAATGTCTGTAATCAATTTGCTCAATAATTACATTTCCTATATCATCTTTTGCGATCATCTCCCAGACTGTATTTGGTCCATCTAAATTACTGGTAGCAAACAAACCAATAGAAGTACCTACGACATATAGAGTAGAATTTCCAAGTGGAATTATTTGTGCAGTTCTACAAGAAGGTCCATTACCAGATCCACTAGCATTTTGTTCTAAGTTACCCGCAACTTTACTCCAACTCCCTCCTGCATCATCCGAATAAAACAAACTATATGTATTGTAATTAGAGAAAACAACCATAATTTTATCAGGATCTTCTGGATGAATTGCTATATCAGCACAATGAACTCCTGAACCAGTTGGTATATTAGTAATTGCAACATGAGCAGGGTCTCCTACATTTGCATTATCCACTCTGTGGATATATTTACTATCTGTTCCATAATACAGAATATTTGGTGGAGTTACAGAGGTTCGAATACATGTAATATCCATTGATGAATTAAAAGCTTCATCAGTATACACACTCCATCCTATATCATTTCTAGTATGATCATCATTATATGGCACAGAAGATAAATTATCGTTTCTCCATAACTTACTTCCTGCAGCCAAATAACACAGATTATCATTATTTTCATCCATTGTAAATGGATTTATAAACTGATATCTAGTGGAATCTGCAGAAAGTGGATCTAATCTATTAAATGATAATCTGTTTGCCTGATTATCTAACTTCATTTTATAGGCCACTCCTCTTTGTATTGTAAGATAAAAATCTTCTTCATTATCTGCAATTCCAGAATACGCTCCATCACCATTAAAAGGCATACTCCAAGGGTCAGTTTCATTTCCGGAAAAAGTTACAAAATTTCCATTGTCCTGAAAACCTCCATGTAAGACATCTGAATTGGCATTTTTACTTGTAGTAGCTGTATAAAGTTGTGTCGTGTAATATCCATTATTTAATGTATTCCATTCTACTGTGTCCTGAAAACAGTTTTCTGAACGATATACTCCTCCATCAGTTGCAGAAATCATTACATTATTATCTGAAGGCAAAAACAATAAATCATGTTGATCTGGATGATGATTAGGATAAACCCCCCAATTCCCATCTCCTTCATACGAACCTATTAGATATCCACCACAAATCATGGTGTTGTTTGGAGTTGTAAATCCGTCTGTAGAACGCCAAAGATTTGTTCCTCCTATAAATATCGTATTCTGATCGGTCGGATGTACTTTTATCATTAAATCATAAGAAGATTGGCAATTAAAATTATCAAATGATGTCGCTTGATTTGCAGGTATGTTAGTAGACAAATCTGTCCACTGAGATCCTACTCCACTACCATTACCACTTAAATAATTATATTTCCATAAAGAATTCCAAGTAGTTCCACCAAAAAACACATTTGTAAACTGTCCATAGCCAGTAGTACTAGCAGCTATACAATATACTTCATCTTCATTATTTGGGTTTATAGCAAGTTCTATTCTATCGTACACTGGAGGAAAGTTCGCATCAATAATCTTAGTCCATATTTCTCCATCAGGAGATCTCCAAACTCCCTTGTCTACACAATCAGAACTAATAGCAGCATATACCACCCCATCAGAAGTAATCTCTACGGAAGTATATTGATAATAGGATGAATTTGTTCCTCCTAATTTTTTATCCCAACTCATCCCACCATCTGAACTTTTATATATATCACCATGAACTGCAGCATAAACCACATCCATACTATCATTTGATGGATCTGTTACTATATTCCAGACAAAATCAAAATCATTATCCCAACTTTGTGGGGTGTTTGATGTAGTAATTGCTAAAGAATCCCAACTTAAACCTCCATCTATACTTTTATAAATTCCATTTCCTAAAAATGAAACATCACCCAGCCAACCTCCTCTATTTTCTCCACTTCCAAAATACCAAGTATCTTCATGTCCCAATCTTGTATCTTGAGCAACACAAGTTACATTATGCAATTGTCCAGGATCTGTTGTCATATCCCAACTTTGACCACCATCTGTAGATCGAAACATTCCTCCACTTGTTCCTCCAGCCAAAATAATATTTTCATCCTGAACATCAAATGAGATCGCTCTAGTTCTTCCACCAACATTATAAGGTCCTCTATGAGACCAATTTGATTTTGATAAACTCTCTGATATCGGAAGTGTTTTTGCAAACATCAATTCTTTTCTTCTCATATCTGAAGGAACTCTTCCAGTATTTGGATCTTTAAACCTTCTGTTCTCATAAACTAATCTTTCTGCCGGATTATCAGAAGGGTAAATCACTTTTCTTTGGTTTTTCATTGCTATCTGCTCAGAATTATCAGATTGATTACAACTTAAAATTATAGTTGTTATAAATAGTAAAAATGGTATTTTTTTCATTTTATAGTAAAGTTTTTATTTAAGTGTAAAAATATCAAATTATATTACATTTCTCAAATCCATTCAGAAAATGTAAATTTGCAGCTTCAATTAGAAATAATAAATGAAACAAGTAAAAACATACACTCCGAAAAACAAAGTAAGAATTGTAACTGCTGCCTCTCTTTTTGATGGTCATGATGCTGCTATTAATATTATGAGAAGAATTATACAGGCAAGCGGTTGTGAAGTAATTCATTTGGGACATGACAGAAGTGTGGAAGAGGTAGTGAATTGTGCTATTGAAGAAGATGCAAATGCTATTGCAATGACTTCTTACCAAGGAGGACACACTGAGTATTTGAAATACATGTATGACTTATTAAAAAAGAATAAATCTACTCATATTAAGATTTTTGCAGGAGGAGGAGGAACTATACTGCCTGAAGAAATAAAAGAATTAGAAAATTACGGAATTACCAGAATTTACCACCCAGATGATGGCAGGGAAATGGGACTTCAAGGTATGATAAATGATCTGATAAAAAAATCTGATTTCTTGATTGGAAAAAAATTAAATGGAGGGATTTCAGATATAAAAGATAAAAATATAAATGCAATTGCAAGAATGATTTCTGCTGCTGAAAATTGTCCAAAAGATCATACAAAGATACTTAATGAAATAAAAGAACTATCTGAAAAATCAGAAACTCCTATACTTGGAGTTACTGGAACAGGAGGATCTGGAAAATCTTCTTTAGTTGATGAGCTTGTAAGAAGGTTTCTTTTAGACTTTCCAAAAAAGAAGATTGCTATTATCTCTGTAGATCCATCAAAACGAAAAACTGGAGGAGCACTACTTGGAGACAGAATCAGAATGAATGCAATAAAATCTGATAATGTTTATATGCGTTCTTTAGCAACTCGTCAATCTAACCTTGCGCTTTCAGCTCATGTAAATGATGCTCTCGATATACTAAAAATTGCAAATTTTGATTTGATAATTTTGGAGACTTCTGGAATCGGACAATCTGATACAGAAATATTGGAACATTCAGATCTTTCTTTGTATGTAATGACTCCAGAGTATGGAGCTGCTACTCAATTAGAAAAGATTGATATGCTAGACTTTGCAGATTTTATCTCAATTAATAAATTTGATAAAAAAGGAAGTTTAGATGCGCTCAGAGATGTAAAAAAACAATACCAAAGAAATAACCAAAGATTTGATGAAGACATAGATAATATGCCTGTTTTTGGAACTGTTGCTTCTCAGTTTAACGACCCTGGAGTAAACTCAATTTACAAAGTAATTATAGATAAGTTCTCGGAAAAAGAACTTGGAGATTTCAGATCTTCATTTAAAATTTCAGATGAAATGAGTGAGAAGATTTTTGTTATACCACCAAATAGGGTTCGTTATTTATCTGAAATATCAGAAAATAATAGATCATATGATAAATGGGTAAACGAACAAAAAGAAATTGCTCAGAAATTATACGCATTACAAAAGTCCTTATCTATTTTATCCAGCGCATCAAAGGATGTAATCACACAACTTAAAACAGAATACGAAACATTGATGTTGGAGTTAGATCCAAAAAATAAAATACTAATTGACTCTTGGGGAGAAATACAAGAAAAATACAAAGAGAGAATATTTAAATATAAGGTGCGTAACAAAGAACTTTCCATTGAAACACATTCAAAATCCTTATCCAATTCTGATATTCCAAAAATATCCTTACCAAAGTATGAAGCCTGGGGAGATCTATTAAAATGGCAATTACAAGAAAATGTACCTGGGACATTCCCTTATACCTCAGGTTTATTTCCTTTTAAAAGAGAAGGAGAAGATCCAACAAGAATGTTTGCTGGTGAGGGAGGTCCAGAAAGAACAAACAAAAGGTTTCATTTAGTAAGTTTAGGAATGCCAGCTAAGAGGCTATCTACAGCTTTTGACTCTGTTACACTTTATGGAAATGACCCCGGTAAACGACCTGACATATATGGAAAGATTGGTAATGCAGGAGTTTCTATTTGTTGTTTAGATGATCTGAAAAAATTATACTCTGGATTTGAATTAGCTAACCAGATGACATCTGTAAGTATGACTATAAATGGTCCAGCACCAATGATATTAGCGTATTTTATGAATGCAGCAATCGACCAAGAATGCGAAAAACACATTATACAAAACGGTCTAGAAAATAAAGTACAAAAAAAGATTACAGAAATTTATAAAAATAAAGGAGTAAAAAGACCTGAGTACCAAGGTAACTTGCCAGAAGGAAATGATGGATTAGGACTCTTTCTATTAGGAGTTACTGGTGATGAAGTGTTACCTAATGAAATTTATCAAAAAATAAAAAAAGAGACCATCTCTAAAGTGAGAGGTACTGTACAAGCAGATATTTTAAAAGAAGATCAAGCTCAAAATACCTGTATCTTTTCTACAGAATTTGCTTTAAAAATGATGGGAGATGTTCAGGAATATTTTATTGATAATGAAGTGAGAAATTTCTATTCAGTCTCCATTTCAGGTTATCATATTGCAGAAGCAGGAGCTAACCCAATTTCTCAATTAGCATTTACACTTGCTAACGGATTTACTTATGTAGAATACTACCTAAGTAGAGGGATGGATATCAATAAATTCGCTCCGAACTTATCTTTCTTTTTTAGCAATGGTGTAGATCCTGAATATGCGGTAATTGGGCGTGTTGCCAGAAGATTATGGGCAAAAGCAATGAAGAATAAATATGGAGCTGACAAAAGATCTCAGATGTTAAAATACCACATACAAACCTCTGGTAGATCTTTGCACGCACAGGAAATTGATTTTAATGATATTAGAACTACACTACAAGCACTATATGCTATTTACGATAACTGTAATTCCCTTCACACTAATGCTTATGATGAAGCTATCACCACTCCTACTGAGGAATCAGTAAGAAGAGCAATGGCAATTCAACTTATTATCAATAAAGAATTAGGACTTGCTAGAAATGAAAATCCTATACAAGGAGCATTTATTATTGAAGAACTTACTGATTTAGTAGAAGAAGCGGTACTAACTGAATTCGATAGAATTACAGAAAGAGGTGGTGTATTAGGAGCTATGGAAACTATGTACCAGAGAAGCAAAATACAGGAAGAAAGTTTGTATTATGAAACATTAAAACATACTGGAGAATACCCTATTATCGGAGTAAATACTTTCTTAAATAAAAAAGGTTCTCCAACAATAATTCCAGAAGAAGTAATTCGTGCTACTGAAAAGGAAAAAAAGTATCAGATTTCCATGCTGGATCAACTCCATAAAGGAAGCAAAGAAAAATCATCTGAATTACTAAGAGAACTAAAAGAAGCTGCTAGTCAGAATAAAAACATATTTGAAGCATTAATGAATTCCTCAAAAACATGTTCTTTAGGAGAAATTACTAATGCTTTATTTGAGGTTGGTGGGCAGTACAGGAGGAATATGTAAATTTAATTAATAAAATAACTAATGGAAACAATAACTGATTTTTTTAATGTTGAAATATTTAGTTTTAATGATAATTCACTGTCTATTTTTGACTTAACTAGTATAATTGTAATTATAATTATTACAAAATTAGTTTTATGGATAATTAGTAAAGCATTATTTAACAAAAAGAAACTTCATAAACTAGATGAAGGAAGTGCTTTTGCATTATTTCAAATTATAAAATATTTAATATGGATAATTGCGATTACCCTTATGTTAGAATCATTAGGAATTAAAGTAACCTTTCTGTTGGCCGGTTCTGCTGCACTACTAGTTGGGGTTGGGCTTGGACTTCAGCAAACTTTTAATGATATGTTATCAGGTATAATATTACTTTTCGAACATTCAGTAAAGGTGGGTGATATTTTAGAAATAGATGGAGATAGAGTAATTATTCAAGAAATAGGTTTACGAACATCAAAGGGAATGAATGTAAGACAAATAGTGGTGATTATTCCAAACTCTTTAATAACTACTAACAAAGTAATTAACTGGAGTCATCAAACACAAAAAACACTATTCAAAATTGATATTGGAGTAGCTTATTCAAGTGATGTGAATTTGGTTATTAAAAAACTTGAAGAAAGTGCTATAGAACATTTAGAGTTTTCAGAATGTGAATTTAAAGAAGTTCGCTTTGTAAATTTCGGTAATTCATCAATTGATTTTGAACTGTTTTTCTATAGTAAAAATATTTTTACTATTGAAAAGGTAAAAAGTGATATAAGAAAAATTATTTACAGAAAGTTTAACGAACATAAAATTACAATTCCTTTTCGTCAAATGGACTTGCATGTAAAATCAAGAGATATGTTAGATTTAGATGTGAGAAAATAAGATAAATAAGAAATAAGAACATGATAAAAAAAATATTTACACTTTTACTTGTTGCCTTTACAACAATTTCAAATGCACAAAATACCTTTACTGCCAAAGTATTGGATAGTCAAAATAATGAAGTTTTAATAGGAGCTACTATCCTGTTGAAAGGAACAAAAAATGGAGTAAATACCAACATACAAGGATCTGCTATTTTAGAAAATATCCCTAATGGAAAACAAAAAATTATAGTTTCCTATATTGGTTATCAAGAAAGTGAGATAATCTATACTTTTCCGCAAGCAGGGTTAGTAGAAAATAAAATAAAATTAACAGTTTCTGATTCAGAAATTGATGAAATAATTATTGAAGCTACTAGAGGAAATAGAACGGTTGCAAACCTTCCTACACGAACAGAAGTATTAACTGAAGAAATTGATGAAGCGGCAAGTATGGAAGCAAGTAAGATTTCCCATTTAATTACTCATTCTACAGGAATACAAGTACAAACAACAGCTGCTGGAAGTAATGGAGCAGTAGTGAGAATTCAAGGGTTAAACGGAAGATATACTCAAATACTGAAAGATGGATTCCCTCTTTATGGAGGTTTCTCTGGAAGTTTAGATGTTTTGCAAATTCCACCTCTAGATTTAAGACAGGTTGAGTATATAAAAGGTCCTGCATCTACATTTTACGGAGGAGGAGCTATCTCGGGTGTAATTAATTTACTTACTAAAAAAGCAGATAAAGACGAAACTCTTTTACACATCAACTTATCTCATATTGGAGCAAGGGATTTTAATGCCTTTACTTCTAAAAAGTTTGGCAAATGGGGATTTACCAATTTAGCATCCATGCATATTCACAACCCCTATGATCCAAATGAGGATGGATTATCAGATATAGCTCAAGTATCAAAATTTAACTTTAACCCAAAATTATTTTATAATCCTAATAAGAAAATAGAATTATATTTAGGAGCAACTATTTCAAAAGAAAATAGAAAAGGTGGAAGTATTAGTAAAATAGAGAATAGAATTACATCAGGAGAATACTTCTTAGATGAACAAGAAAGTAGTAGATTTACTTCTCAATTCTCGACAAAATACAAATGGGATGAGACAAAAGTTATCACTCTTAAAAATAGTATTTCTTCCTTTGACAGATACATCAATATTGATGAAAATATTTTGGGTACTTCTACCACATTTGGAGGTAATCAACTCAATAGTTATACAGAACTCAATTTAAATATTAATAAAGAAATACATAATATTAATATTGGATTGAATGCTCTTTCTGATGTATTTTCTGAAGATTATTACCTTTCTCAACAATTAAGAAATCAGGAATATAACACCCTTGGATTATATCTTAACCATCTGTGGGATATATCAGATAAATTAGCTGTGGAAAGCGGACTAAGAACCGATAAAGTGAATGCCTCATCTTTTATATCAAATAATGATAATCAAATCTTTGTACTTCCAAAAATATCTGCTTTATATAAACTAACTCCTGAATTATCTGTCCGACTGGGAGGTGGAATGGGATACAGAATGCCTACCTTATTTAATGAAGAAGCAGAACCTTACGGATATAGAAACATTCAAGCTATTGATTTTGGAAAATTACGTCCAGAAGAATCTTATGGAAGCAACATTGATTTTAAGTACCAATCTACTTTTGGGATGGACAACATATTACTCTCGTTAAACCAAATGTTTTTCTATAATGTAATTAATAATCCGATCACATTGAATGAGAATAATATTAATAATATGTTTTATGAACAAGTAAACGATTCTTTATACTCTAAAGGGTTTGAATCTCAAATAAAACTAACTGTTGGTAAATTTACTTGGTTTTTTGGATATACCTATACGGATGCATATTTGAAAAACGGATCAAAACAAGACCCTCTTACACTTACACCAAAACATAGTATAAAAGGAGATTTACTATTTGTTGTAGATAACAAATGGCGAATTGGGTGGGATTACGATTATAAATCAGGTCAATTCCTGAATAATGGAACAATAACTGAAAGTTTATTTACAACAGGTGTTATTGTAGAACGTACAATTAATAATTTTGTAATATTCCTAAATGCAGAAAATTTTACAGATGTTAAGCAATCAAATTACAAATCTAGTTTAGATGTAATAACAAGCCCTCAATTTACAGAAGTTTGGGCTCCACTAGACGGATATTTCTTTAATGCAGGATTGAAAATTAAATTGTAAGTCTACTCAATAATTATCTTCTTTTCTACTGTTCCATCATTATAGATGTAGAATAGTGGAGTGTTTCTATTTTCGTTAACTTCTCTTCCTAAGATGTCAGTAATTTTAAGAAGATTTCTTTTATTACTTATCTCATTAATATCTGTTATACTAATGTTAATATTAAATGGAAAAACACATGAAGTACTTGAATTACCCGCAAACCATCCACTAATCAAATGTAGAGTTCCGCTAAATGGTAAAGTAAAGTTTTGTACCACATCTAATACTCTACTAGCTGTATCAGATTCCATAAGTCCAAAAACATTAGCAGCAGTATTAATATTTTCGAAAGCGATAGTATCTCCTAAGTCATCTATAAGTACAAATCCACCATATCCAAAATTACCATTACTTAATCCGAAAGTCTGTATGTCAAAATGTATCAACTGTGGCGTGGAAGAGGAATCAATCTGAGTAAAGCTAGTAATAACAGAATCACAAGAAGGATGATAAGATAAAATACAAGTGTCTTCACCTGGATTTGGACCCGTAAAGTTGGAATACACAAAATAAATACTTAATGGATAAATTGGTGAAATGGGGTTTAAAATATTATAATTATACCAGGATGTATCAAGCCCCATTGTTCCAAACAAATTTATATTACCATTTTGAATAGTGTCACCCATTGCATCAATAGTAAAAGCTACAAAAGGATATTGAAACCCTAATGTATTTCCATCATATATTTCAATATCAATTGTCATATTGGTATTATCAATAACTATATCCGTAACATCCAACAAAGAACAATTAACCTGTCCTTGTCCAAACCCAATCAATGGCACACATAGTAATAGTAGTAATAGTTTTTTCATTTTGTTTTGTTCCTTTCTTAAAATGGGTTAATAAGTGGTTTATATTTTGATATCTCTTCTTTTTCCATTTCGTTTCCTAATAAATCAAAATATTTGATTTCTCCAGTCTTTGTATCAAATCTACAAATTACATGTTTTGATCCTGTCTTAATACCTCCAGCTACTAAAGATGGAGAGATGTCTCCTGCATCTTCTAGCAATTCAAGAAATGTCATATCTATCATTTCAATTATCTGAAAATCATATCTACCAATTTCATTCTCTCCACAAGAGAAAAGCAAAGGCAGACATAGTAATAGTAGTAATAGTTTTTTCATAATTTTAAGTTTTTAAGTTTGAACAAATATAGTTGTAATTACTATTTCACCCCCTCACAAACATCTTTTAATCTTTTTAGTCCTTCTTCCAAATCTGGACCTGCCATTTTATCCATAAACAAAGTCATAAATCTTATAAAAAATGGCATCTCCCCTTTCATTCTCCATGTTACTTTTGTTCCACCATTAATCTCTTCAAATTTAAAAAATCCACTTGGTGTCATATCCCCAAGATTTAATTTAATTTCAATCTCTTCTTTATTGCAATCAACAATTTTTAATCCTCCTACACCAACTTCCTCTCCTTTCCATTTCATTGAAGCTCCTTTTCCACTTTTTTCTCTAAAATACTCTGTAACTATTGTTGAATCATTTTTCCACCAAACAGCCCAATTTGGCCAATTATGCAAATCTGAAAGCTGATGATATACTGAATCAATTGGAGCGTCAATTTCAATACTTCTTTCAAATTCATATTCGGATGAAATAAATAAATTAAAAGTAGTAAACGATATCATAGTTATTATCATCCATTTCAGAATTATTTTTCCAGCTTTCATCTTTTATATTTTAGTTTGTTTTTCGAATTGCAAATTACAAAAATCCCTTAAATTTGTTCAATAATTAAAACACAAACAGAATGATAAAAAAAATAGGAGTCTTATTACTTATTTCAACTACCGTAATAGCGCAAGACAAAGGACAATTTGAAAGTTATTCTAACCCTTTTTACAAAACTATTGTAACAGAAAGTAATGATTACGATCAGAAGGAAAAAGAAGAATATAAATCCTTTAAGATGAATTTTGATGGAAAACAAATCCCAAAAAGTTTAGATGAATTTACCATTATAGATGCGGATAATCCAATATCGCAAGGAAATACAGGTACTTGTTGGTGTTTTTCAACTACATCATTTTACGAGAGTGAAATAAAAAGGATTACTAAAAAAGACATCAATTTATCTGAATTATACCCAGTTTACTTTGAATATATTGAAAAAGCTAGAGGTTACATAAATAGCAGAGGAAAAACTCACCTTGGAGAAGGTTCTGAAACCAATGCAGTACAAAGAATGATGGAACTATACGGTATTGTCCCATTTGAATCTTATGAAGGAAAACCATCTGATCAACCATTTTACAATCATGAAAAAATGTTTGGGGAAATCGAAACTTATCTGAAAAATTGTAAGAAAACTAATTTCTGGGATGAAGATGCAATTCTATCCAATGTAAAGTCAATACTGA
>JABHQB010000130.1 GCA_018695965.1 Flavobacteriales bacterium
AAATTCAAAATGAGCCGGATATCGCTTCCTCTGTTTTTTCTTCTGATAAAGGGTATTTTGAGATAAGCACTTTAACTAGCGGAGATGTTTTGGGAAATGCATCCTATACAAGTTCTTTTTTGAATTTCACTGCTAGTTTGGTTCTAGATTTTACATTAGGTCCAAATTACGCTAAAATAAATATGATTGACACTGCTGGAGCAACAATGGGATTTTTTATAATTGAAAATCTAACTCCTGGAGTAAAAATTTCATCTATTGGACCAAATGATGGGAATAACTACACTAGTGGATATATTAGTCAGATTAATTTTACGGATTTATTTGTAAATCCAAATGAAGCAGGCCCTATCACTTTTACAGCTACTATAGATTCAGAATTAGGAGATAATATTAATTTTATTGACTCCAGTATTATTATTAATTGCGAAGCAACAACTATTGAAAATATAGCTAGTTTAAAAAAGTTGGTTTTGGTTAAGGTTGTCGATCTTTTAGGTAGAGAGTCAGATGAAGAAAACAATAAAATTTTATTTTACCGCTATTCTGACGGTACAGTAAAAAAGAAAGTAATTGTTGAATAAACAAAATGAAAAAACTATTACTACTATTACTATGTGTGCCTTTACTGTTCTCTTGTGTGGAGAATGATAAAGACAAAAAAGAAAATAACTGGAAAAAAGAACATAAGGATAATTTTATGGATGCTTGTATCAGGGGTATTCCAGGTTATGAATTCACCTATTCACAGAAAGAGCAGTACTGCTCTTGTTCTTTAGGTAGGATGATGGAACAATACAATACTGCTGAAGAAATGGATGAAGCTGCCTTAAAATGGACTTTAGAAGATATAATGAAACAAGCAGAACCTTGTGTCGACTTTCTTAAATAAGATTAACAAACAACTAAGATTATGAAAAAACTACTTTTACTAATTCCTTTTGTTATTATTTCTTTACAATCCTGTGAGAAAGCCTGTAACACCTCTTCATACCCTGCAGCTCCTCACGGGCCTGCTGATGATGTTACAACTTATGATTCAGATGGATATAGGTCAATTGACTATACTTACTATTGTTTAAACGGTCAATATGTTTCAATAACTTACAGTTCGTATGCAGGTGATTGTTGGGAAGAGTCTGAATTTACCTCATCAGGTATTTGTGCAACAAATGAACTGACTAATTAGAAAAAATGAAAAAACTACTACCTAGGTAAGAAGAAAATGATTGAAGACGTCCAAGAGATTGACCCAATCAATATACTTATTAACATAGACGGAAAAGGAATAGAGTAGAAAGTGGCCTACATACTGGCCTACACCAAAACTAAGCAATTACCTTTACTAGAATAAAACAATAAAGTTTAATGAGAAAATAGTGACCTAGGGAGGATTCGAACCCCCAACCCTCAGAGCCGAAATCTGATATTCTATCCAGTTGAACTACTAGGCCATTTCTGCAAATCTACAAAAGAACTTTATTACTACAATTTTTAAATAAATTTAATGTTATCTAGTGAATATGTTTTAATATTGTAGTCTGTATGAAAAGAATAGTATTAAGTCTTATAATTCTCACTCATTTTGTTTCCACAAAAGGGCAAAATGTCCCAACTTATAGTTGGCAGGAACATCTTTCTTTCCAAAATGCAAAATGTATTGTAGAGGTAGAAAATAATATTTATTGTGCTACCGAAAATGGTCTTTTTTATTACAATAAAGATGATTATACCATAAACCGTTTAAATAAAATAAATGGGCTTTCAGATATAGGAATCTCCAGTCTTGCGTACGATAAGGAAAATAAAATGGTAGTAATTGCTTATAACAACACAAATATTGACCTAATAAAGGATGACGGCATTATAAACATCCCTGATATTAAACTAAAAGAAATTACAGGAAATAAAGAAATTAATAACATTACTATAAATAATGATATAGCTTATTTATCATGCTCTTTTGGTTTAGTTCTGATTGATCTAGAAAAAGAGGAAATAAAAGATACTTATAAAATAGGTGAGGGTGGAAATTTTGTAAGTATAAACGATTGTTATATAGACGATACTTGCGTTTTTGTGGGTACTAGTGACGGAGCATATTTTGCGGATAAAAACTCAAACAGCTTATTTGATTTTAATAGCTGGACCAAACACCCCTCTTATCCTTCTGAAGTTTCTGAAATCATTGTAAATTCTTGGGGAATACTTTTTAACAATCAATATCCTTATGTAAAAGTCAGAAATAGCAATGAATATTACTTAGAAATAGGAAATGTAAATATTAGTATTTATCAAAATGGGAATATAATATCAGAATTAATTGCCGATTCAAATTTCACTAATATACAAGATGCTTGGATAGATAAGGAAAATATTTTGTGGATAGCAGATAGTGTAAATTCCCTCATGAAATATGAAAACTTTTTTTACCATTCTACTGTAAAACCAAATGGCCCCGCTTCTAATTCTATTCATAAAATTAACATTTTAAATGATAATCTTACTCTACTACATAATCAAGAAAAAAACTCCATTTCTGAAAGTTCTGATATGATTGAATGGGAAATAAAAAATTATAATGAAAACATCATCTCCTCAGTAAAAATAGGGAATCAGACTTTTTATGGCAGCTCAAGCAACTCTCTTATTGGTGTAGAAAATAATGTTGTCACAAATTATTCTTTACAAAACACCAATAATGTAGTAGATAGTAATGAAAATATTGTCTCCTTATTAACTGATACAGATAATAATTTATGGGGAACAAAATCTCATTCTGCTGCCCCATTATTTTGCAAAACAAATCAAGATGAGTGGATAGCTTTTAATATGCCTTTTGTTGCGAACCAATCAACAGAAATAGGAGAGATGATAATAGATGATTATGGTCAAAAGTGGGGAATAAGAACTAATAACGGATTATTTGTATATAATAATAATAATACGATATGGGATAAGTCTGACGACCAATTTACTAAAATAACTACAGGACTAGGAAGTGGAAATTTACCTAATAATTATGTTTACTGTCTTGCAAATGACCTAGAAGGAAATATATGGGTAGGAACAAAAGAAGGTGTATGTGTGTTTTATTCTCCTTCCTCTGTTTTTAGTGGGTATAATTTTGATGCTCAACAAATTATTGTTGAAGAAAATGGTTTCGGACAATATCTACTTAATGCTGAAATAGTATATACAATTGCTATTGATGGAGGAAATAGAAAATGGATTGGAACGCTTGGGTCTGGATTGTTTTTACTTTCAGAAGATGGTACAGAAGAAATATTTCATTTTACTGACGAAAACAGCCCATTGCTTTCCAATACAATTCTAGATATAGAAATAAATCATGAAACTGCTGAAGTGTTTATTGCAACTGATAAAGGGTTAATGAGTTTTAGAAGTGATGCAACTCAATCTGCTCAACATCCAGACGATTTGCATATTTTCCCAAATCCTGTCAGAGAAAGTTATAACGGAATTATTACAATTAATGGTTTGGCGTACGAGTCTAATGTAAAAATTACTGACGTGAGTGGTAACTTAGTTTTTGAAACCAATTCTGAGGGAGGAACTGCTATCTGGAACGGATCGGACACAAACAACAACAGAGTGTCTACAGGAGTTTATTTGGTACTTAGTTCCGATAAATATGGGAGAGAAAAAACAATTGGTAAAATTCTTTTCATTCATTAGAAATGGAATCAATAAAAGGAATTTCTCTTCATTACTACAAATATTCTGAAAGTTCAGTAATTGCTAAAATTTTTACAGAAAACTACGGTCTTCAATCTTATGTTATAAAAGGAATTCGAAACAAAACTTCAAAAAATAAATTATCCTATTTACATCCTTTAAACATTGTAAGTTTAGAGATTTCTGTAAACAAGAACAAGGGACTTCCTTTCGTGAAAGAAATTCGTTCAGAACATAATCTAAGTTCAACCTATTCTGATATGCAAAAAAAGTTTGTTTGTATGTTTATTTCTGAGGTATTAATGAGAGTTTTGATGGAAAAAGAAACCGATAAAAAGCTTTATAATTTTTCAGAAAAAACTATTTTATATTTAAATAAAACGGAAGAATTAAATAAAAATTTTGTTCTTGTTTTTTTACTAAAACTAACAGAATTCTTGGGATTTCATCCCAACAAAGACTTTTCAAACAAAGATTATTTTGATTTGGAAAGCGGGGAGTTTACAAGTCATCCTCCTTATTATAATATTCGTGGAGAAAATAAAAAATATTTAAGTGCTCTTTTACAAAATGAATCTGTAGATATCCCATACAAAAACAGGAAAAAATTAATTGTTTCTCTTCAAAAATACTTCTCTCTTCATCATTATAATATAGAAAAATTGAAATCTTATGAAGTAATAGAATCATTAAGAACATGAGGCTAGTTTTATTATTTGTTTGTCTTCTATATTTTATCCCGCCTGGTAATTCTCAAGAAAATCAGACAACAGATACATCAGAAATAGATTTAACAAAAATGAATCTTCTTCTTAATGAAATATCTATTCATACCACATTAAATATTGAAGATAATAAAACACAAATTATTCGATTAAACCAAAAAGAAATTACAAGCTCTTTATCAAAAAATCCGGCAGAATTGTTAGAAAAATCTACAGCTATTAGTGTTCAGAAAAGCCAAAATGGAGGGGGTAGCCCAAACATCAGGGGATTTGAAGCAAACAGAATATTATTGGTTCTGGATGGGGTTAAGCTAAACAATACTATTTATAGAAGTGGTCACCTCCAAAATATCTTAAGTATTGATCCATTTATTTTAGAAAACATAAGTATTCTTCATGGTCCTTCTACTGTGTTTTATGGAAGTGGAGCTCTTGGAGGAAGTATTATTTTAAATACTATTAATCCTGAAAACTATTCCGAAAATATTAATCGTTTCTCATCTCAATACGAAAGTTCTTCTAACTCCTATCTAACTCACCTTAATTCTGTCTACAAAAAAAATAACACTTCATTTCTAAGTTCTGCTACTTACAAAAAGTATGGAAACCTAAAAATGGGTGTCAACCGATTTCATGGATATGAAAATTGGGGGAAAGATGAATTCACCACAAATGAAAATACTCAATTATATAGCGACTATTCTCAGATTGATCTAACTCAAAAAATACATTATAAAATAAATAACTCTAGTAGTTTTTCCATAAACTCTCAATTTTCTACCACATCTGATATACACCGCTACGATAAATTAAATGATGTTTCTAATGGAAGTCCGAAATATGAAAGTTGG
>JABHQB010000011.1 GCA_018695965.1 Flavobacteriales bacterium
ATACGAACCAACAGAATTATTTAGTGTTACATATTTTTTTGATTTTAAGCCATTTGTATTTAGGTTTACAGACCCTCCAAAAGCAGATCCTCCATTAGTAGAAGTTCCGACCCCCCTTTGTATTTGTATGTTGCTTACAGAAGAACTAAAATCAGGCATATTTACCCACCAAACACCCTGACTTTCAGCATCATTTAACGGGATTCCGTTAACGGTCACATTAATTCTGCTAGCGTCTGATCCACGAATAGTCATATACGTATATCCAATACCTGCTCCTGCATCAGAAGATGACACTACGGACGGAGTTAATGAAATTAAATATGGTAAATCCTGACCTAGATTTACCTTTTCAATTTCACTCTCTGAAATGTTGGTATACGAAACGGGAGTTTTTTCTCCTGCATTTACTCCAGTAATTTGTAGTTCTGGTAGAGTTTGTAAAAGAGGTATTGTGTCATTTTTTTGAGAAATGCAAATGAAAGGCAAACAGATAATTAGCGCAAGATTAAATTTTTTATTAAACATGTTTTTAATTTTTGAGTTAGCATTAAGAAAAAGGAGGGTAATTGTCTGTTAAATCAATAAAAACACATTTCCCTATGGTGAATTACCACCTCAGGTTCAATGGGTATAATCTCAGCTTTTTTAGCACCCCCTTTTTACGACTGAGCAAAAATATCAAAAAAATATTACTTTCAATAATTTTATTAATTTTGCGACTTATGACTGAAGAATCTAAGAATTTAATATACGGGGTTGCGCTTTTTTTATTCATAACTATTTTTTATTATTTTGAAAAACGCTCAGCTAAGAAAAAAAGAGATAAAAAATCCTATCAAAGAATTAAGAACATTGATCAGGAAGTAAAAGAAATGAAAAATCAAATACGGAAATTAAATGATAAGATCGACAATCTTAGCTAAACTTTTTTTAAATCTATTTTCTCCCTCAATTATAAAATAATTATGAGACAGTCTATCTAATTCTTTTTTATAAATTTCAAAGAGTTCTTCTCTATTTGTAGGGTTTTCTCTAAGAGGATCTGATTTCCATGGTATATCTGGCTTACACAAAAGATAAAAACGATTTTCAGTTTTTTGTTTTTCAATTTGTTCTAAAATCCAATTATTACAATTACCATATTTGTATTTGCTCCATATTTTTATTGTGATTAAATCAGTATCGCAAATTTGATTTTCTTGATTAGATTTTAATTGACCTTTTGCGATCTCTATCAGATCTGCTTGATTGTAATCTCTTTGCAAAGTATTTAAATATATTCTAGAGTATTCTTCAGAAAAAGGAATGTTATAATAATTTGAAAGACCTTTACAAATAGTAGTTTTTCCACTACTTTCAGCTCCAGTAACAATTATTTTAGTCATTTGTTTTCATTCTTTGGATCCAAGAGAAATAACCGTAAACAGCAATAATAATATAAACTAAAAACTGTAGAGCCAAAATAAATTCTCCTTGGATATAATAAAGATAAATTATAAGAGAGTCTATAACAATCCAGTATAACCAGTTCCCAAGTACTTTTTTCGCTACCATATAAGAAGCAAATACAGAAAAAACTGTAGTAAGAGAATCGAGAATTGGCTGTTCAGAATCCTCAACATATTCTGTTAATATGAATCCAATTATAAAAGTTATAATTGCTCCAATAAATATTATAAAGAGATGTTTTTTTGCAGACCATTCTTTGATTCTTTCAGGATCTAATTTGTTCCACATAACATATCCATAAATTGCCATAAATAGATAAAATATCTGCAGCACAGCTTGAGAATAATAACCTAAATCATAGTTTATATACATGTATAGACAAACACTAATAGATGCGGCTAACCAGCACCAGACATTTTCTTTTGCAGCTAAAATTATGTATAGAATTCCAGAAATAACAGCGCATACTGTAATCAAATTTAAATTAGCGTCACTAAATATTTGAATTATTTCTTCCATCAGTTAGGAGCCAAAAATACGAAAATGTATAAGTTTGCAACACAAATTTTTTATTATGAGGAAACTACTATTATTTAGTCTATTAAACTTATATTTATTTGCAAATCTATTTGGACAAGAGAGATCTTTTCAAATATATAATGAAGACGGTAAAAAGGTGTCTTATCAAATAATGAGTAAAAGTGCTGTAAAGGCAGATGTAGTTTTTTTTGGAGAAAATCATAACGATCCAATTTCACATTGGTTACAATTAGAACTCACAAAGAATCTTTTCGAAAAACATGCAGAAAATTTAATGCTTGGAGCGGAGATGTTAGAGTCGGATGATCAGATTAAGTTAGATGAGTATTTGCTAGGTTTTATTCGAGAGAAAGATTTTGAAAAAGAAGCAAAAATATGGGTAAATCATAAAACAGATTACAGACCACTTCTAAGTTTTGCAAAAGAAAATAAGATCCATTTTGTAGCGACTAATATTCCAAGAAGATTTGCAAGTATGGTATATAGATTTGGAATCGATACCTTAGAGTATTTACCTCCCTCATCAAAACAATTTATTGCTCCACTTCCAATAGATTACGACACCTCTTTACATTGCTATAAAGAAATATCTGTAATGGCAGAAGGTCATGGTGGAGAAAATTTGCCCAAATCGCAAGCAATAAAAGATGCTACCATGGCTTATTTTGTTCATAAGAACATGAAAGAAGATACCAGATTCCTACATTATAATGGATCGTATCATTCTAGATTTCATGAGTCTATAATGTGGTATTTATTACAATTGAATCCGGATTTAGATATTCTAACTATTGAAGTTGTTGAACAATCAGATATTACAGAATTTGATGAAGAACTTTTAGGTAATGCGGATTACTTTATTGTAGTAGATGAAGATATGTGTAAGACTCATTAATAACTATTTTCTTAAAAGTTTTCTTCCCTTTTTTTTGCTCTCGATTATCTGACTATATATTCCCATAATTATTTACAAACATATGCTAAATAAGAATTTCCAACTTTAAAATAGTAAGATTTTAATGTGTTGTTCTTAAAACTAATATCTATTTCCCCATTTTCTTTTAATATAAATTCTGGAACAGAAATATCCTTTATGAAATCTACATTTCCAATTTTATGGAATTTGAAAACAGCTTCTTTTATACACCAAATAAGAGTAGATTTTTCTTTGTTTAATTTAGTGTGATGTGAGTTGATAAATTTTTCTTTCAGTCGCAGACTTTTCTCAGATATTTTTTCAATATCTATCCCAATTTCTTCATCAGAGATAATAATACAAACTAAGTCTCCAGAATGTGAAACAGAAACACATTGATGATTGTTTAAATTTGGGGATCCATTTTCAGAATAAGAAATTTTCAGATTTTTATCAAAATGGTTTAACAAAATTCTGCAAGCCAGAAACTCCTTTTTTCTTTTGTCACTTTTTAAGTGAGAACAATCTATATTAGAGGTTAAACTGATTAGATTTTCCAAAGGTTCTGAAATTTCCCAGACCAAAACAGTATTGTTGTTTTCCTCTTTTTCTAGAAGTAAGGGCATATCGTATATTGTTGATGGCAAAAGTAATAATTATGCTTATATTTGCCGTCCGAAAAACAATAATATGGAAATGGAAACTATGAATTACAAAGTAAAAGATATCTCCTTGGCAGAATGGGGAAGAAAAGAAATAACATTAGCAGAAGCAGAAATGCCAGGTCTAATGTCGACTCGGGAGGAATATGGAGATAGCAAGCCTCTTGCAGGAGCTAGGATTGCAGGTTGCTTACACATGACTATTCAAACAGCAGTATTAATTGAAACATTAATTCATTTAGGAGCTGAGGTTACGTGGTCATCTTGTAATATCTTTTCTACGCAAGATCAGGCAGCTGCAGCTATTGCAGCAACTGGAGTTCCGGTTTTTGCTTGGAAAGGAATGAATGAAGAAGAATTTGATTGGTGTATCTTACAAACTCTTACTGCTTTTGAAGGAGATAAACCACTAAATATGATTTTAGATGATGGAGGTGATTTAACAAATATGGTTTTAGATAGATTCCCAGAAATGGTAGCGGAAATAAAAGGTCTTTCAGAGGAAACTACAACTGGAGTCCACAGATTATATGAAAGAATGGAGAAAGGAACACTTACCCTTCCCGCAATAAATATTAACGATTCTGTTACAAAATCTAAATTTGACAATAAATATGGATGTAAAGAATCTTTAGTAGACGCAATCAGAAGAGCAACCGATGTAATGATGGCAGGAAAAGTTGCTGTTGTTGCTGGTTATGGTGATGTTGGGAAGGGTTCTGCAGCTTCACTTAGAGGAGCTGGAGCAAGAGTAACTGTTACGGAGATCGATCCTATTTGTGCTCTTCAAGCTGCTATGGATGGTTTTGCTGTTAAAAAAATGGATGATGCTTGTAAAAATGCAGATATCATTGTAACAACAACAGG
>JABHQB010000131.1 GCA_018695965.1 Flavobacteriales bacterium
AAATCATTATTTATAAATAAATTAAAATTACAATAAGATGAAAAAAGGATTACTATTATTTGCGTTAATATCATTTTTGTTTGTAGGAACTACAAATACTTATGCTCAAAATGATTTGTCCAATCAATTAGATGTTGAGCTGTCAGATAATAATTCAGATAAAATTAAGGATAAAAAGAAAGACAAAAAGGTTGAAGAAGATAACCGATTAGAGTTTTTAGGAACTCCAGTTTATGAAGCGGAAGATTTTTGGAAATTAATAACAAAAGGTATTTTCAACTTGTTCATTATCTTAATTATTGTTAGGTATATTTACTATCCTGTTACCAGAAATAAAGACTACTTATTTACTTATCTACTAATCAGTTTAACTGTATTCTTACTGTGTGTACTTTTGGATAGTGTAAAGCTCCAATTAGGATTCGCTCTTGGTTTATTTGCTATTTTTGGTATTATTAGGTACAGAACCGATCCAATTCCAATTAAGGAAATGACTTATTTGTTTTTAGTGATAGGTATATCAGTAGTAAATGCACTTGCAAATAAGAAAATTAGTCATGCAGAATTAGTTTTTGCTAACTTACTGTTAGTTTTTGTTACATTTGGAATGGAGAGAATATGGTTGCTAAGGCATGAAAGTAGAAGAAATATTATTTACGAAAAAATTGAACTTATAAAACCAGAGAATAAAGAGGCGCTTCTTGAGGATTTAAAAGAAAGAACGGGTCTTAATATTGTTAGATATGAGATAAGAAGAATTGATTTCCTTAAAGATATAGCAAATATCAGAATCTTCTATTATGAAGACGATTCGAAATAGTTTTTTACTTTTATTAATTTGTACGCTTTCTGCATACTCTCAGCAAAATGATTTTCAGAGTTGGAGCAGTATAAGGATTAGTAAAAAGATTTATAAAAGAACTAATATTTCTGTAAAAGAAGGATTCAGATTTCGTGAGAATTCATCATTGATCTCTAAAAACTTTACAGATGTAAAAATATCTCACAGGATAAAGAAAACTGATTTTGAAGTTTCTTTTGGTTATAGATTCTCTAACGACTTTGATTTGGATTTCTCTTTTGAAAACAAACATAGATATTATTCTGATTTCTCTTCAAGATATAAATATAAAAGGTTTAAAATATCTTTTAGAGATAGAGTTCAGTATCAAGGAAATAGATCAGGTTTTTCTACTTTATTTAGACAAAAAGTAGATGTTTCTTATAATGTACGAAAAACACCATTTGAACCATTTTTACAATTTGAATTTTTTATGAATATGAATGAAGAGTTTGAGAAATTAAGATATACAATAGGTTTCTCTCAACCAATATTTAAAGATTTAAATGCAGATTTTTTTTATAGAATTCAACAGAGTTTAAATACAGGTAATCCAGAAAATATGTTTATTTTAGGATTTTCATTAAGTTATAAATTATGATAGAAAAAAAGATAACTACTACGTTTTATCAGACTAATAAGAGCTCTTTGATTAAAGAAGAAAATAGTTTAGTTGATTTGGCGATCAATTCACTAAAATCTGCTTACGCTCCTTATTCAGGATTTATGGTTGGAGCTGCTGTATTACTTGATAATGGTGAAATTATCTCTGGTAATAATCAGGAAAATGTTGCATATCCATCAGGTCTATGTGCCGAAAGAGTAGCGATATATTATGCAGGAGCAAAATTCCCTAACGTCAAAATTAAAAAGATTGCAATTTCAGCAGTATCTAAAAAGTTTGATTTTACTGATGTAATTTCTCCTTGTGGTTCGTGTAGGCAAGCAATTGCAGAATATGAAGTAAAACAAGATAAAAATATTAAGATTTTACTTCATCACCCAAATGATGATATTATTATTGTAAATTCGGTAGCTGATTTACTTCCATTTATGTTTAAAAGTAAAGGACTTAAGAATTTCTAAAGGATTAAATCCCCCTTGCCTTGTCTTAAAATTTCGAATTCTGATTTAGTACAGTCAACCACTGTTGAAGGGATGTTTCCTGTATAACCACCATCAATTACAATATCAACTAAATGTTCTAGCTTTTCATGTATTAATTCAGGATCAGTTGAATGTTCTAAAAGTTTGTCATCATCTTTTACAGAAGTAGTTAAGATTGGGTTGCCTAACTGAGAAACAATATCTAGTGGAATGTTATGATTAGGAATCCTAATTCCAACAGTTTTCTTATTGGTCTTAAATAATTTAGGAATACTATTATTTGCATTCAGAATAAATGTGAAAGGTCCAGGAAGGTTCCTTTTCATTAATTTATAAACTGTATTATCAATCTGTTTTGTATAATGTGAAATATGACTCAAGTTAGAACAAATAAACGAAAAATTATTTTTTTTCAGATTTCTTCCTTTTATTTTAGCTATCCTTTCTACCGACTTTTTATTAAAGATATCACAACCAATACCATAAACAGTGTCTGAAGGATATACAATAATACCTCCATCTTTTAAACACTCAATTACTTGTTTAATTTCTCTTTTATTTGGGTTTTCAGGATGGATTCTTAGTAGCATTACTTTTGTTTTACTAAGATATTTCTTGCAACTTCTAAGCTAATATGAGATTCTTTGTTATTTATTAGTATTTCTACTGAGCTATCAAACTCAATTATGTCTTTCACCAAAATAAGGTTTCCTAATTTTATATCTATTTTATCTAAAAATTTTAGAAAAGTAGAATCATCTTGAGATACTCCCATTACTATTCCTTTATCCCCTTCTTTTAAATTGGAAAGAGGAGTTGAATTGGAAGTCGGAAACTTTCCAAATTCATCTGGAATTGGATCTCCATGAGGGTCGAATTTTGGATTTCCTAAAAATT
>JABHQB010000132.1 GCA_018695965.1 Flavobacteriales bacterium
AAATAGATTAAACCCTCTGTCTCTTAGTTCACTACCTTCTTCATAAAATGTTCCTACAAAACTTGAAATATTTGGCTTAAAGAATCCATTTCCTAAAATTAACAATCCTAAAGCTATAAAGAAAACAGGTTCAGTTAGAGATTTAAAAAACTCAGGACTAGCAATGCCAAAAGAACTTAATATTGGAAATGCCATAGTAAAGTGTCCTAAAGCCATTAATATTCCACCCCATAAAATTGATTTCCTATATCCAAAATATTTTTCTGCTATTAGTCCTCCAAGTAGTGGAGTTGCATATACCATCGCACCATATGCTCCGTAAATAGCATAAGCGTGACTTTTCTCATACATTAATTCAGCTCCTTTGTCTATCATATAGAGCACAAGCAATGCTCTCATTCCATAATACGAAAATCTCTCCCATAATTCTGCGAAAAATAAAACAAATAATGCTCCAGGGTGATGTCTTTTGTTTGTGTAAATCACATATGGGACCCATAATAACACAAAAATCCATCCAGTAACTAGAAGTTTATAAGCTAAACTTAGTGATGAAAACCATTCCATATTCTTAGTTTTAAATTAGGTTGCCGAAAATAGTAATAATAAATGAATTACAAACAGATAAAAAAACTAATACAATATTGTATTAATATTAGAGTTAATTTTACATCAAAAAAAAAATTAGGATGCACAGCAAATTAGCAGTATTTTTGCCAAAATTTTATAAAGTATGATTAAAAAAATAGTTCTCTTTTCATTACTTATTTCTTTGTTTTCATGTGGAGAATACCAGAAAGTGCTAAAAAGTTCGGATGCAAACTATAAGTACGAAATGGCAGTAAAATATTATGAAAACGGAGATTTTAATCGTGCTATGCCATTATTTCGTGAGCTTACTACAATGCTCAGAGCTACCAAAAAATCGGAAGAAGTAATTTATTATTTAGCTTATTGCCATTATAATAATGGTGATTTTATCACTTCATCATATTTATTTAAAAACTACATCAAAACATTTCCAAACGGATCTCATGTTGAGGAATGTTCTTATATGGGAGCTTATTGTGTTTATTTAGAATCTCCTTCCTACTCTCTGGATGCTACTTATACTAAGAAAGCTATTGATGAGCTTCAACAATTTATCAATATGTATCCCATCAGTGATAATAAACCAAAGTGTGAGGAGTTAATATCTGAACTTCATAACAAACTTGCTTTGAAATCATTTGAGAACGCAAAACAATATTATACTACCCAGTATTACAAATCTGCAATCATTGCATTAAACAATGTATTAATTGATTATCCAGGAAATAAATATAGAGAGGAAATACATTTTTTAATTCTGAAATCTTCTTATGAATTAGCTATAAAAAGCATCTCTACAAAAGTAGAGGAAAGATTAAATAATACACTAGACGCTTTCTTGGTTTTTAATGACAATTACCCTGAGAGTAAATATATAAAACAAGCAGAAAAAATTAACCAACAAACAACAGAATCAATAAATAAATTAAAAAAATGAATTACAAAAAAACAGGAGCAGAAAAATCAACTATTACAAGAGACCTTGTTGATTTAGGTGATAAGACAGGTAATATTTACAATTCATTATCTGTAGTTGCAAAAAGAAGCAAGCAAATAAACAGAGAGTTAAAAGATGAATTAGTAAAAAAACTTGAAGAATTTGCTACTAATAATGAGCAATTAGAAGAAGTTTTTGAAAATCTAGAACAAATTGCAGTTTCCAAATATTATGAAAGACTTCCAAAACCATGGTCTATTGCAATGAAAGAACTTATGAATGATGATATCTACATAAAAAACCATGAGGAAGAATCAGACTCTGAGTCTGAAAAAAAGGATGCTTAAAGATAAAAAGATTTTATTAGGTGTAACTGCAAGTATAGCTGCTTACAAATCAACACATATAGTACGTTTATTAAAGAAATTAGGAGCTTCAGTTAGGGTAATTCAGACTGAGGCTTCTTTAGATTTTGTTACTTCCTTAGTTCTCTCTACTTTATCAGAAAACGATGTAATAGTAGATATTGTGGATAAAGAAACAAATCAGTGGAATAATCATGTAGAATTGGGTTTGTGGGCAGATTATATGATTATTGCTCCAGTTACAGCAAAAACCATGAGTAAGATGGTAGAAGGAAATTGCGACAATCAATTAATTGCTTCTTATTTGTCAGCAAAATGTCCCGTATATTTCGCTCCTGCTATGGATTTAGATATGTACAAACATCCTTCCACACAAAACAATATAAAGAAACTTCAAGAGTTTGGAAATAAACTAATTCCCGTAAATCACGGAGAACTTGCTAGTGGTTTAGTAGGAGAGGGAAGGATGGCCGAGCCAGAAGAAATAATAGAATTCTTGTTAAATGATATAAATTCGGATAAAGAACTTTTCGGAAAAAACTGCTTAGTAACCGCAGGTCCTACACAAGAAAATATTGATCCTGTTAGATTTATTGGGAATAGATCTTCTGGCAAGATGGGAATGGCAATAGCTAATGAATTAGCAGAGAAAGGAGCGGAAGTAAATTTGGTAATGGGTCCTTCAAATATAAGTTCTTCTCATTATAATATAAATCAGATAAATGTAAATTCTGCAAGTCAGATGTATGATGAAGTAGAAAAGGTTTTCTTAGATTCAGATATTTCTGTTTTTGCAGCTGCTGTTTCTGATTACAAGCCAATTAAAACTTACTCTGAAAAGATTAAAAAATCAGATGGTAACATGGAAATAAAACTAGAAAAAACAAAAGATATTCTATTAGACATGTCATCAGATAAAAAAGATCATCAATTTGTGGTAGGTTTTGCTTTAGAGACTGAAAATGAAGAAGAAAACGCAATAAAAAAATTACAAACAAAGAATTTAGACATGATTATATTAAATTCTACGAAAGATAAAGGAGCTACTTTCGGATATGATACTAATAAAATTAGTATTATTGAAAAAGATTTATCGGTCACTAATTATGATTTAAAAGAAAAATCTGAAGTAGCAAAAGATATTGTTTCGTCTATTATAAAAAAAATAAATAAATAATGAAAAAAGGTATATTGTTTTTTCTGATTGGATTAATTAATTTCTCTGTTTTTTCTCAAGAAATACTTTGTAATGTGCAAGTAAACTCATCTCAGATACAAACTTCTGACAAGAAAATATACCAAACAATGCAGACCTCAATCTATGAGTTTCTGAATAACACACAATGGACTAACACAGTAGTTAAAAATGAAGAGAGGATAGAGTGTACTATGCTTATTTCTATTCAGGAAAGAGTTTCTAATGATGAGTTTAAAGCAACTATTCAAATTCAGAGTACTAGGCCAATTTTTGGTACTTCTTACAAATCAACTATGTTTAATTATATTGATAAAAATTTCCGATTTAAATACTTGGAATACCAATCTTTAGAATTTTCTGAAACTACTCATCTTTCTAGTATTACTTCTGTTTTAGCGTTTTATGTAAATATTATATTAGGACTTGATTATGACTCATTTTCTGATCAGGGAGGGATGGAATATTTTGTAAAAGCTCAAAATATTGTAAATAACTGTCAGAATACTGCTGAATCTGGATGGAGAGCGTTTGAAAGTGATAAGAATAGATATTGGATTGCTCATGATTTCTTAGAGTCAAGATACGGAACTATACATGATGTTTTGTATAGGTATCACAGATTAGGACTGGATAAATTAGGTGAAGAGCCTGATGATGCGAGATTCGAAATAACAGAATCTCTAGAAGAATTAAGAAAGATTTACAGAGAGAATCCTAATGCGTTTTTATTGAAATTATTCTTTGATTCAAAATCGACTGAAATAACTAATATTTATTCGGAAGCATATCCAAACGAACAGGCTAGGATAATTAAAACTTTAGTTGAGATAGACCCATCTAACTCTTCTCTATATCAGGCTATTACAGAAAATAGCGAAGGTAGGTAAAAATGATACAGAATCTACTTATTAAAAATTTTGCTCTGATAGAAAAGCTGATAGTAGATTTTACTGATGGATTTATAGTATTGTCAGGAGAAACTGGTGCAGGAAAATCAATAATTTTAGATGCGATTTCTTTACTTTCAGGGAAAAGATCAGATAGAGAATCTTTATTTGATAAGGATAAAAAATGTATTTTAGAATCTCAATTACATTTAGAAAGTGATAAAGAATACTTATTCAAGAAACACAATTTAGATTTTGAATCAGAAACAATTATCAGAAGAGAGATTTCTCCAAACGGAAAAAGCAGATCATTTGTCAATGACACTCCAGTTTCTCTTTCAGTATTAGGTGAAATAGTCTCTTCAAACTTAGAGATATACTCTCAAAATCAATCGATTTCATTAAAATCTGAAGAAAAACAACTCAACTTAATTGATAAATTAGCTGATTCTAGGGATTTACTAAATAAATACCAAACTTTATTTGCTGAGTACAATAAACTACAGTCCGAAATCAATCAGATTAAAAATGGAAAAGGATTGTCTGAATCAGAGTTAGATTATCTAAATTTTCAGATTGATGAACTTGAAAAATCTGGATTAAGAAAAGGGGAGAAGGAAGCGTTAGAAGAAGAGTACAATATTTTAGAACATTCAACTTCAATAATTGAAAATTTATCTAAAGTATATAATTCAATATCTGAAGAGAATGGCATAAATTCTAAACTTTCAGAAATAGAAATAGATTTAAGTAAGATATCCTCATTTTCTGAAAATTTATCTAATCTACATGAAAGAATTACTTCTATTAGAATTGAGTTGCAAGATTTAGAAAGCGAAATACAAGCACAAAGCGAATCAGTTGATGTTAACTCGGATTCACTAAAAGTAGTTTCTGAAAGATTAGATCATCTGAATACTTTATTAGTAAAACACAGAAAATCTGAAATTAGTGAATTATTAGAGGTCTTAAATGATATGCAATTAAAGAAATCTGCATCATCAGATTTTGATAAAATAATTAAAGAAAAAGAGAAGGAATTCTTCTTGAAAGAAACTAAGTTGAAAGAGCTCTCTGATAAATTAAGATTAAAGAGAAAATCTATCTGTAATTCGTTCCAAGCTAATGTAGAAGATCATCTAAAGAAATTAGGGATAAAATCACCAATTTTTAGGGTTGAAATTACCGAAAAAGATATTTTTACTATTTCAGGAAAAGATAATGTAAAATTTTTATTTTCAGCTAACAGAGGCACTGAGGTTAGTGAAATTCATAAAGTAGCTTCTGGAGGAGAGCTTTCCAGATTAATGTTATGTTTTTCCTATCTTGTTTCAGAATTTGACGCTCTTTCCTCTATTATTTTTGATGAAATTGATACAGGAGTTTCTGGGGAAGTAGCTAATTTGATGTCCGAGATGATGTTAAGTATGAGTAAGAAAAGGCAAATAATTTCAGTAACCCACTTACCTCAAATTGCAGCAAAAGCAAATACGCATTTTAAAGTATTTAAATCAGAAAACAATAATAGGACTACATCTGAAATAAGAAGATTGGAACAATCTGAAAGGGTAGAAGAAATTGCAAAGATGCTTAGTGGAAAAACTGTAACAGAAACCTCAATTAATAATGCAATGGAATTATTAAGTCAATAATGTATATATTTGTATATCAAAAATTAAAAAGTTAAATAATGGCAAACGGAATATTAAAAGGTAAGAAAGGAATTATTTTTGGAGCTCTTGATGATAAATCAATAGCTTGGAAAGTTGCAGAATTTGCACATAAAGAAGGAGCGGAGATTGTACTTACAAATGCTCCGATAGCATTAAGAATGGGAACTATAAATGAATTAGCAGAAAAGACTAATTCCATTGTGATCCCTGCAGATGCAACTTCTATAGAAGATTTAACAAATTTATATGAAAAATCAATGGAACATTTAGGAGGAAAAATTGATTTTGTATTACATTCAATAGGTATGTCTGTAAATGTAAGAAAAGGAAAAGCATACTATGAGCAAAACTACGATTGGACTCAGAAAGGAATGGATGTTTCCGCGACCTCTTTTCATAAAACAATTAAAGCAGCTTGGGATTTAGATGCTTTAAACGAATGGGGATCTGTTGTAGGATTGTCGTATGTAGCTGCACAAAGAGTATTTCATTCATATAACGATATGGCTGATAATAAAGCCTTGTTAGAGTCTATAGCTAGAAGTTTCGGATATCATTATGGATTAAAGAAGAATATTAGAATTAATACTGTTTCTCAGTCACCTACGATAACAACAGCTGGTAGTGGAGTAGATGGATTCGATGGGTTCTATAAATTTGCTGAAGATCTTTCTCCACTTGGGAACGCTTCCTCTGAAGATTGTGCAAATTATTGCATTACTTTATTTTCAGATTATACCAGAAAAGTTACTATGCAGAACTTGTTCCATGATGGAGGATTTTCTTCTATGGGAATGAGTCAGGATGTTATGGATACTTATATGAAAAATATAGGAGATAAAAAATCGTAATAATTCATATTCTTTCATCCCTTAATTTAGATAAGATGAAAAAACTTTTACTACTATTACTATGCGTGCCTTTGATTGGATTGGGGCAGGGATGGGAGAAAACATTTGGATGGAGTAATGAAGACTATAATGAAATAGGTTATTCTGTTCAGCAGACCACTGATTTGGGATTTATCATTACAGGAGTAGAGTTATATACTGAAGACATGCCTCCATATGAAGATTATTCTGATGTATATCTCATAAAAACAGATAGTAGCGGAATAGAACAATGGAGTAAAAGATTTGGGGAAGAATATTATAATGATGTAGGTTATTCCGTTCAACAAACCACAGATGGAGGATATGTAATTACAGGATATACAGAATCTTTTGGGAATGGATCGGCTGATGTTTATCTTATAAAAACAGATGCAAATGGAATAGAACAATGGAATAAAACATTTGGAGGAACAGATAATGATTATGGTGCGTCCGTTCAACAAACCACAGATGGAGGATATATAATTGCAGGATATACATACTCTTTTGGAAATGGATCGGCTGATGTCTATCTTATAAAAACAGATGCAAATGGAATAGAACAATGGAATAAAACATTTGGAGGGACAAGTACTGATTATGGTGCGTCCGTTCAACAAACCACAGATGGTGGATATATAATTACAGGAGAAACAAGATCTTTTGGGAATGGGTCGGTTAATGTCTATCTTATAAAAACAGATGCAAATGGAATAGAACAATGGAATAAAACATTTGGAGGG
>JABHQB010000133.1 GCA_018695965.1 Flavobacteriales bacterium
CTGAGCCGGAACCAGAGCCTGAGCCTGAGCCGGAACCAGAACCTGAGCCGGAACCAGAACCTGATCCGGAACCAGAACCTGATCCGGAACCTGATCCGGAACCAGATCCAGAACCTGAGTCTGAGCCTGAGCCGGAACCAGAACCTGAGCCAGAACCTGAGCCGGAACCAGAACCTGAGCCGGAACCTGATCCAGAACCTGAGCCTGAGCCGGAACCTGAGATTAAAATAAAAGAAAGTCTTGATCAAGAAAAGACAAATACAAAACTTGATTCAGGTTTAAAGAAAACAAAAGATAATTTTTTTAGTAGAATTACAAAAGCGGTAGCTGGTAAGTCTAAAATTGATGAATTAGCACTTGATGATATTGAGGAAGCTTTAATTACCTCTGATATTGGGGTGGATACTACCATTAAAATAATTGAGAAACTAGAAGAAAGAGTTGAAAGAGATAAATACATTAATTCATCGGACTTAAATAATTTGTTAAAAGAGGAAATATCAAATTTAATGAAGGATAGTTATGACAATATTCCTGAAGTAGATGGTCCTTATGTGATTATGATAGTTGGAGTAAATGGAGTAGGAAAAACTACAACAATTGGTAAATTAGCTCATCAATTTAAAAAAGAAGGAAAAAAAGTAGTTTTAGGAGCTTCTGATACTTTTAGAGCTGCTGCTGTTGATCAGCTAGTTATTTGGTCAGAAAGAGTTGGAGTTGATATTGTAAAGCAAGATATGGGTTCAGATCCAGCATCTGTAGCTTTTGATACTCTTCAATCAGCAAAAGCTAGTGATGCTGATGTTGTTATTATTGATACTGCAGGAAGATTACATAATAATGTCAATCTAATGAGAGAACTTGGAAAAATCAGGAATGTAATGGAAAAGGTAATTTCTAATTCTCCTCATGATGTTATGTTAGTTTTAGATGCTTCTACCGGACAAAATGCAATAGAACAAGCAACTCAATTTACAGCTGCAACAGAAGTTGATTCTATAGTTCTTACGAAATTAGATGGAACAGCTAAAGGAGGAGTTGTTATCGGTATTTCTGATCAGTTTCAAATTCCTGTACGGTATATTGGAGTCGGGGAGGGAATGGAAGATTTACAGAGTTTTAATAAGAAAGAATTTGTAGACTCCCTTTTTAATTAGATGAGAGTAAAGAGCCATAAAAAGAACACAATAAATGTAATCACTCTAGGATGTTCTAAAAACGTGTATGATTCTGAAATTTTGATGGGGCAACTAAAAGCAAATCAGATGGATGTAAAACACGAAACTTCTGATGATGCAAATATAGTTGTAGTAAATACTTGCGGATTTATAGATAATGCAAAAGAAGAATCTGTAAATACTATATTAGAACAAATACAAAGAAAAGAAGAAGGAAAAATTGACAAACTTTTTGTTACCGGATGCCTTTCAGAAAGATATAAACCGGATTTAGAGAAGGAAATGCCAAATGTTGATGAGTTTTTTGGCACAAAAGATCTACCAAATCTATTAAAATCTCTCGGAGCAGATTATAAACACGAACTAGTAGGAGAGAGGTTAACTACCACACCATCACATTACGCTTATCTAAAAATTTCTGAAGGTTGTGATAGAAAATGCTCCTTTTGTGCAATTCCTCTTATGAGAGGAGGACATAAATCAACTCCTATTGAGGATTTAGTAACAGAAACAGAAAAACTGGCAGCTAAAGGGATAAAAGAACTGATATTAATAGCTCAAGACTTAACTTATTATGGACTAGATTTATATAAAGAAAGAAGGCTGTCAGAGTTAATCACGAAACTATCAGAAGTAGAAGGAGTAGAATGGATTAGGATCCATTATGCTTTTCCTACTGCCTTTCCAGAAGATGTATTAGAAGTAATTAGAACAAATCCTAAAGTATGTACTTATATGGATATTCCACTTCAGCATGTTTCGGACAATTTACTTTCTTCCATGAGGAGAGGTACAACTATGAAAAAAACAAAAGATCTAATAACTAAATTTAGAAAAGAAGTTCCTGGAATAACTATTCGTACTTCCTTAATTGTTGGCTATCCTGGAGAAACAGAAAAAGAATTTCAGGAATTATTAGATTTTGTTGAGGAAAGTAAGTTTGATAGATTAGGGGTATTTACTTACTCTCATGAGGAAAATACCCATGCTTTTAATTTGAAAGATGATGTTCCTATGGCAGTAAAACATCAAAGAGCAGAAGAAGTTATGGATCTTCAATCTTCTATTTCCTATGAATTAAATCAAAAAAGAATTGGTAAAATTTACAAAGTATTATTTGATAGGAAAGAAGGAGATTATTTTATTGGAAGAACAGAATTTGATTCGCCAGATGTTGATAATGAAGTAATAGTAAACGCAAAGGACTATTATATTAGATTAGGAGATTTTGCTAATATTAAAATTACTAAGGCTGATCATTATGACCTGTATGGAAAAGTAGTAGATTAAATTACTTTTCTAATCTTTACTAGTTTTACAAGAAGTTCTTCCAATTTATCTAATTCTAACATATTTGATCCATCAGATTTCGCTTTAGAAGGATTAGGGTGTGTTTCCAAAAATATACCATCTACTCCTGTTGCAATAGCTGCTTTTGATATAATCTCTATCATTTTCGGATTACCTCCTGTTATTCCACTATCTTGATTGGGTTGTTGTAAGGAATGGGTAATATCCATTACTACAGGCACTCCAAATTGTTTCATAGTAGGAATTCCTCTGAAATCTACTACTATATCCTGATATCCAAACATTGTCCCTCTATCGGTTATCATTATGGTATTATTTCCACTTTCTTTTACTTTAGTTACTGCATGTTCCATACTTTTAGGAGAGAGGAATTGACCCTTTTTTATATTTACTATTTTCCCCGTTCTTGCAGCTGCAACTAACAAATCTGTTTGCCGGCAAAGGAAAGCAGGAATTTGTAATACATCTACATATTGCGCTGCAATAGAGGCTTCTTCTTCTGAATGTATATCAGTTAAAGTAGGAATGTTAAATTTCTCTCCAACTTTTTTTAGTATGGAAAGAGCTTCCTTATCTCCAATTCCTGTAAAGGAATCTATTCTGCTACGGTTTGCTTTTCGGTAAGATCCTTTAAATATAAAAGGTATTTCTAGTTTGTTGCAGATGTTGAGTGTTTTTTCTGCTATTTCCATTGCTATTTTTTCACTTTCAATAACACATGGTCCTGCAATAAGGAAAAAGTTTCCACTTTTTTGATGTTGTAAATTATTTATTTTTGATAACATATTTTTAAAATCTTGTTGAAAGTTTAATGTATCCACTCATTGATGTTTTGTCCTCTTTAAATAGTTCGTTTAGATGATAAGTTCCAATAGAAAATATTCCTTTCTTATCTGATAAAGAAAAGTATGTCTTAGTTTGATCTGTGAAACCACCAACACTAAAACCTACAGTAGAGTATAGATAAGTTAAGTCAATATTTGTCCTAACATCCAGATTAGTGTTGTACCCAGATTCTGAAAACCCTCTATTGAATAAATCCCAATTAATACCTCCTTTCAATTCATATGGTTGCCATCTGCTATGAGATGTAACTAATAGTGTTTTAAAATATTTATGATCCAAAATTCTATTGTAGCTTAATGTAATTCTTGCCGGAATAAAAGAACGAAATTTTGTTTTGTTATTATTAAATGAAATATCCATAATAGAATCGTTAAATTCTGGCAGGTTATTAAAATCTTCTATTTCAACTCCCATAAAAGTAAAACTACTATCGGTATTTGCAACGATAGAGTTTTTATTCCAATTTATATATCCTAAATCTCTAATTGCAAGTGCATATCCCTCTTTTACTTTATCAAGACATATAGAAAAATCCATAGCAACACCATTTCCGTTTCCTGCAAAAACAGATATATTAGAAGTGTCAGTCATCATAGCGTTTATATCATAATTTAAATCAAGAGAAGTCCCCATTCCAGAGGTATATAAGGTTGCTTCTTTTATGTTGATTTGTGCATGATGGTTTCCATTTAAATAGGAGAGAGCGGTGTTAATTTTCCATAGCTTATCTTGTTTTTGAATATTATAACTATATCCAAATTTATATTGCTGATATCTATCTGATCTTACTACAGTATTAGAAAAATCAAGGGTTTCTTCTTGATAATCGTAATTTCCATGAAAAACAAGTTTTAATAAATCATCTTTAAAAGAAGAATTTATAAGGTTCACATCAGATAATTGAAAATAATAGGAATTTAATTTATCTGTTGAATATTTATATTCAATACTATTTGTTAATTCTGCATTTAATCTGTTATTATCATCTCCATTATTTATCCAGTTATCTTTCATCTCATCAGTAATAAACCCACCAAACAACATGCTGTTTAAAAAGCTTGTATTCAAATCATCTGATTCTATAGTAAAATAGTTGTTCATTGTAATATTATGATGATTTGTATCTGTTTCTTGTGCAAATGAAATAAATGGTAAACTAAATAATATATAGAATATTTTTCTCTTCATTTTATTCTCCTAATATTTTTCTAAATTTTGCAGAAAGAGTAACATCTAAAGTATAAAAACTATAAATATTTATATGTTCAGTTAATGAAGCAGTGGAGAAATTAGAGATTATTTTTATTTTTCTCACATCATTATAACTTGTATTTGTAATAGTTATTATAGTTTCTGATGGAGAGATTACTCTGTTCTCAGAATCTGTATTCCCAGAGATAATTTCTTTATTATCAATTAATGTATCTAATATATTATTATATTCATCTAGCAAGACAACATCAATTATAGAGTTTAAAGGAAAACCATTTTTAATTGTTATGTATAATTCATCAACCTCTAATTCATCATCTGAACTTAAGTCTGCATTCATAGTTTCTGTAAAGATTAAGTTATTTGCAATAAAACTAAGTGGTACATCTAAACTTAATGAAGCTTTTATTGGAAATTCAGGATATATAAAATCTGAGGTGCTTTGTTCACCATTTGGGTTTAAATAAAGGTTCGAATGTATATTAATATGGTTAGGAAATATCTCCATCATTTCTTTTGCATTTAATATGATTTCTGTTTTTGTTGGATTTATTGGCAGGTTACCTTCTGTTAAAGTAGCTCGATTTATATTATACACATTTCCTATTACACTAGCATTAGCACTAGCCGTTTCTCCTGTAATAGTATTTGATGTGTTTAAATCATTTAATACTAGATCTGCATCAGCACCAATAAAATTCTCTATTAATAAGGATAAATTTGCTTGTTCTAAACTTAGTGTGCCTCCGGATATTTTGTCAAAAATATTTATTTCTTGTTGATCAGGACCAAATTCTATTACATCTTGCCCAAGATATCCAATAGCATACTCTGGAGTAAGATCGAATTCAATATATGAATAGAAACTATCTGTATTATTAATAGTTTCTAATGTACCCGTATAATCAATGAAAGTATAAGATTCCGTATAGATAGTATTTACTGTATCTCCTCCAAAACGATTCTCTTGACCAGTAAGATCTAATACATACCCTTCAAAATTAAAAGAAAAAGAAGTTAGATCTGTATTTGTTGCTTCAGGAATAATCATATCTCCACTAGTAAAAGAAACTCCATTCTTTTTTAAAGATGGTATATTATAAATCATTTTGCCATTTGGCAATGTACTTAGCACATTTACAGTTACAGTTCCTTTTTTTATCCCAATTTCATTTATTTGTACACCTCCTAGATCAAAAGTATGTTCCTTAAGAGTTTCAGTTAATTGTTGCTCTGGAAATATAGCTGTTGCTTCTGTAATTCCAATATCTGATATAGTTATAGTTGTAATAATTGCATCCGAGTAGTCTATTAAGACTGGCCCATTACTTGTATTAATATCCATATTATGTAGTATAGCAAAAATGTTGTCGTCTATTGTTTGCCCTGCAATAGACTCACTTTTAGAGACAGTACTTCCTGAAGGAACCACTGGAAAAGGAAAAGTAGCAATTGTACTCTGATTTGTAGCATTAATCAATGATAAAGAAATATTTGAGATATCTGTTGGGTAACCATTATTTAATTCAACAGTTAAGGTGCCTTCATGTAAAGTCATTGTTTCAAAATATTCACTCGCATCAATATTAATTGTATCTTCATTAGCAATGTTTGGTATTGCAGGAATGCTATTTGTACTTCCATTAGGGAGAAGTATTGTTCCAAGAGGTATTTCGTTAATTGATTCACCAATAGTTGCAGTATCAGCAATAACTACATCAGCAAAACTAGCAGAATCTAATGTGTGTGTCTGTTCATCAGTAATAGCATCAATTTTCACTAAGGTGTCAAAATTCATATCCATTATTTCCTGACTAAAAATAAGAGAAACTAAACTGTCTGAATCAATACTACTACTAATATTAGCTGAGTCAACTTCTGTAATCATATCTGCAATATTCATCTCGGCATGAGTAATAGGAACTATCATTTCTGTTTCCCAAGTTGGAGCCTCTAATTCATGTTTGCATGAGTAGAGTAGTGTGGAGCAAATAATAATATAAAGTAGTTTTCTCATTTTCGCAAAGATAGTTAATATTTATACTTACCCTTCCAGATTAATTTTAGTTGATCTCTAAATGATTTTTCTTTTGTATTTTTTCCTGGATTATAGAATGTATTTCCACTAATTTCTTCTGGCATAAATTCTTGTTCTGAATTAGGATTATCGTGTGAGTAAATATAATCTGATCCATAACATAGTTCTTTCATAAGTTTTGTTGGTGAATTTCTTAGGTGTAATGGTACGGATAGATTTCCTGTTTTTCTTACTTTTTCTTGTGCTTTTCCGATTGCTATGTAGGAGGCATTGCTTTTAGGACTGCATGCTAAATATATTGCTGTTTGAGACAAAATAATTCTACTTTCTGGAAATCCAATTACACTTACTGATTGAAAACAATTGTTTGCTATTACCATAGCATTTGGATTTGCATTTCCAATATCTTCTGATGCAGAAATTAATAATCTTCTGGCAATAAATTTTACATCTTCACCACCTTCTATCATACGAGCTAGCCAATAAACAGTCCCGTTTGGATCCGAACCTCTAATAGATTTTATTAGTGCAGAAACTATGTCGTAATGATGTTCCCCATTTTTATCATAGGAAGCTAAGTTTTGCTGAGATATTTCCATTACTACTTTATCTGTAATTTCAACTTTTTCTTTCTTTTCTGAGCTAACAACTAAATCAAAAATATTAAGTAATTTTCTGGCATCTCCGCCAGATATTCTAAGTAGTGCATTTGTTTCTTTAAGTATTATTTTCTTTTCTTTCAGAAAAATATCTTCTGAAATAGATCTATTTATCAGTTCTAATAAATCTTCCTTTGAAAGGTGTTCTAACACATATACTTGAGAACGAGATAAAAGAGCTGAAATAACTTCAAATGATGGATTCTCAGTAGTTGCTCCAATCAAAGTAATAATTCCTTTTTCTACTGCTCCAAGTAGAGAATCTTGCTGAGATTTACTAAATCTATGTATTTCGTCAATAAATAAAATAGGAATATCTTTCCCAAATAAGCCTAATGAACTAGCTTTTTGTATTACTTCTCTAACATCTTTTACTCCAGAATTAATTGCACTTAAAGTATAAATAGTCCGATCTAGTTCTTTTGCAATTAAGTTTGCAATTGTCGTTTTTCCAACTCCTGGAGGTCCCCAAAAAATAATCGATGGAATAACTTTCTGATCAAGTTGTTTCCTTAAAGCTCCATTTTTTCCAATCAGATGTTTTTGTCCAATAACTTCTGATATTTTTGTTGGACGGAGCCTTTCTGCTAGTGGGATATTTTGCATTTGCTAAAAGTACAAATAAATAGTATAATTATTAAAACAATGAAATTGTATTTTTCTGATAACAATTTATATTTTTGCATAAAGTAAATTACAAAAATGAATATATCACTTAATTGGTTAAAACAATATATTAATCTTGATTTAGAGGTCAATAAGATTTCTGAATATCTGACAGATATTGGTTTAGAAGTAGAGGGTATATCAGAAGTTGAAAGTGTAAAAGGAGGTCTTAAAGGAATTGTAATAGGAGAAGTTTTAACTTGTGATAAACATCCAAATGCAGATAGATTAAATGTCACAAAAGTTGATATTGGTAATCAAGATATTCTAGATATTGTTTGTGGAGCTCCAAATGTTAAATCAGGTCAGAAAGTTCCTGTAGCTACTGTTGGGTCTGTTCTTTATGATGGAGAAGAATCTTTTACAATTAAGAAAAGTAAAATAAGAGGTGAGGTTTCAGAAGGTATGATTTGTGGGGAAGATGAGATAGGTCTTGGAGATGCGACAGATGGAATAATGGTATTAGATGATAATGTAAAAGTAGGAACTTTAGCTTCCGAATATTTTAAAGTTGAAAACGATACTATTTTTGAAATCGGATTAACTCCTAATCGTTCTGATGCAATGGGACATTTTGGTGTTGCAAGAGATTTAA